>CAYFTY010000063.1:0-10748 GCA_964346045.1 uncultured Bradymonadales bacterium
GATCTCGCCAGGGTGGTGATTTCGGCCATTAACGATTATCACGTCTTTGGCGCGTCCGCAGCCGAATAGCTCGGAGTTTCGGCAAAAGCCGAGGTCTCCGGTGTCGAGCCATCCGTCGTGTCGAAAAGGGCTCGGGCGGTCGAGGTAGCCCTTCATCAACGACGGACCCCGAACCCAGATGCGACCCACGCATTCGTCGGCCAACGGCTCGCCGTTTTCGTCGCGAATCGATATCTCGAAGCCGGGCAGTGGTGTGCCGACACTTACCACGGCGACCCCATCATCGGTTTCGATCGCCGAGCCAGCAGCGAGCTGATCCCGATCGAATCGCGGCGCGTGGACTCCATCTGCGAAGGTCACGGCGAGTGAGGCCTCGGAGAGTCCGTAGACGGGTTTTAGCGCGTTCGCATCGAATCCGATCGGCGCGAATTTGCGCGCGAACTCGTCGAGCACCGAAGCAGCGACGGGTTCGGCCCCATTCATGGCCACTTTCCAACTCGAAAGGTCGAGATCTGCGACCTCTTCGAGGTCGATTTTGTCGACGCAGCGTCCGAAGGCAAAATTGGGTGCCGTCGTGACACGCGCTGAGAAGCGGTCGATCGCTCGAAACCAGATCGCCGGTCGGGCGAGAAATACCTCGGGCTCGATCAGGGTGAGTTCGCGAGCGCATCGGATCGTGGTGAGCAGGCAGCCGATCAGTCCCATATCGTGATAGAGAGGAAGCCAACTGACGCAGCCTCCTCCGTCGAGCGCCTCGTCCGGGAGTGCGTCTGTGATCGCCTCGACGTTGGCGAGTACCTGACGATGGGTGAGTTGAACGGCTGCGGGCGCGCGAGTCGTTCCCGACGAAAATTGAATGAAGGCAACATCATCGGGCGCCAATGATCGAGGCTCGATCGCGCTGAACCCCGAGAGACTCGCGATGTCGATGATCGCCTCGACGCTGCGGGCCTCCTTGACCACTCGTCCCAGTAAACGGCTGCAGCGACGATCCGTGACGATGTGACGTGCAGAGATCGCCTCGAGCATCGAGCTCGTGCGCTCCACGTACTCATCCATTTTGCCCAGGCGAACCGGTGGATACATCGGGGCAGGGATCGCTCCGATCATCTGAATGCCAAAGAACACATCCAGAAATGCATGACTCGTCGGCAGGATGATGCTCACGTGATCGCCCGGACGAACCCCGGACGCTTCGAGCGCGGCAGCCGTCGAAGCTGCATCTCGATGGAGTTCATGTACCCGGCGGCTCTCGTAGTTCTCGCGACGGTCGAGCAGGCCGATCCCGGCCTGCGGCCAGCCCGATGACTTCTCGAGCAGGTCGATCAGATGGTCTGCGGATTCTGGAATCATGCTCTTTCCTTCAGCTTGGCCGCGATGATCTCGATGAGGTCACTCGCCGTCTCGATCTTTTCTTCGTCTTCAGGCTCGAGGATCACCTCGAAGGTATCCTCGACAGCGACCACCAGGCTCATCAATTGCAACGAATCGAAGTGCTCGTCCAGCCGGCCCGTCGGGGGCGCTCCGTCCCAGTCGAGTTCGTCACGAAGAAGCTTCAAAAGCTGATGTTCGACTTCTTTGCTCATGCAGCCTCCATACGTTCGGCGTGGTCCAGCGCTTCTTCTTCGCAGCGGATGCGCACCCAGAGAAGACCGGCATTCAGGACCGTAAAGATAATCGCCGTCCACCACGCCGTGTGAATCATCGGCAGCGCAATGCCTTCGAGCACGACGGCCAGATAGTTGGGATGCCGCAAATACTTGAACGGACCATCTTCGATGCGAGAGAGCCCCGGAACCACGATTACCCTCGTGTTCCATCGCGGGCCGAGGGTTGTGATCACCCACCATCGTAGGCCCTGACAGGCGAGCGCGAGTGCGAGCATTCCGAGACCGAGAGCAGGAATGAAAGGCCTTTCGAGAAGCCACACTTCGGCGACGCAGCCAAAGAGAAAAGCGGTGTGCAGAACAACCATGAAGCCAAAGTGCCCACGGCCTCGTTCGATCCCTCCACGCTCGAGCGCCCAGGCGGCATTTCGCTTGCTCACGACCATCTCGACTAGTCGTTCGGCCCCGGTGGCTGCGATGAAGACCGTATAGGCGATCACACTCACCATTGTAGAAGCACCATTTCACTGCAGAATCCAGGACCCATGGCCATCAAAAGACCGAATTCGCCGGGTTCGGGATCTGGGGTTTGCGAGAGAACGAAGAGGACCGATGCACTCGAGAGATTCCCGATGTCACGAAGCGAACGCCAGGTGACCGAAAGCTCGTCGCCGTCGAGTCCCAGGGCATCCTGCATCGCCTCGAGGACTGCCGGGCCCCCGGGATGGCAGATCCAGCGCTCGATATCTCCTCTTTGCAGCTCATGCCGGGCCAGAAATTCATCGACATCGCCCCCGAGGTGGTCGCGAACGATCTGCGGCAGCTTTGCCGAAAGCACCACCTTGAAACCCGACGAGCGAATATCCCAGCCCATCACCCACTCGGTGTCGGGGTAGAGCACCCGGTCAGACGCAACGATCTTCGGTCCTTTACACTCGACGCGTGCGCCTCGCCCCAGGACGCATGCTGCTCCGTCGCCGAAGAGGCCGCTTGCGATGAAATTCGTTGTCGAGAAATCATCGCGTTGAAATGTGAGCGAGCATAATTCGACGCTCACCAGAATGGCGGTGTGGTCTGGATACGCCTTCAGATAGTCAGTCATGCGGCTGATACCTGCCGCGCCGGCTACACACCCAAGCCCGAAGATCGGAGTGCGCACCACATCACTGCGCATTCCAAGACGATTGACGAGCATCGCGTCGAGCGTCGGCGTCGCCAGCCCGGTCACCGTCGTGAAAAAGATCGCATCGACCTCGTCGGCGCTCACGCCGCCTTCGTCCAGAGCCTCCAAAATCGCCTGCTCGGCGAGTTCGAGACCGACCTCGATGAAGATACCATTCCTCTCTCCGAAATCATCGAGATCGCGATAGCGTTCGAGCGGCACGGCAAGTCGTCGCTCTCCGACCTGTACAGCTTCGAAAAAACGCCGAAGCCGATTCGGATTATAATGGGCCTCAGACCAGACGCTCGCGAGTTCTTCGAGGAGTTCGTCCTGGCGATACCGATGCGCAGGCAGCGCAGTGCCGATGGCAGCGATACGTGGATGTTCGACGCGGGTATCGGTGGTCAAAACATTTTCGGGGGCGGGATGTTTCACGGCTCCTCCATGCGGGACCCGCTCAGTCTAGAGATGTATGTGCGACTCGATCAGGTTCAATCTCATCAAATTCTGTTGACACCATTTAGACCCTACTCTATAACGCCGGTCCTCCCGATGGGAGAACGATGGGCGAAGGTAGCTCAGTAGGTAGAGCACGGCCCTGAAAAGGCCGGTGTCGGCGGTTCGAATCCGCCCCTTCGCACTCGAGAAAAGTCCGCGGCGAAATTCGCTCGCGGGCTTTTTTCGTGTTGTGGGCGCTGATGTGCAACATCCGCCCACATGCTTGCAATGGGGGCTTGATTCGAGTAGAACGCTCTGCCTACGGTGGCTGGCTTCACTTTAGATGAAAGGCCTTCAACAAGGCATGAGATGGGCCCCAGAAGGCCGATGCTGCTAATACTGATTCCGGGGAAATGACCCATGACATTTCGACAGATGATGACTCCCCTGTCGACCCGTTCGATTGCGCGCCTCGCCACGCTGGCGATTCTCGGCACAACAGTGATCCTGACGACTGGTTGCGATACGGTTGCATTGATCAGC
This sequence comes from uncultured Bradymonadales bacterium, assembly GCA_964346045.1. Lineage (GTDB taxonomy): Bacteria > Myxococcota_A > Bradymonadia > Bradymonadales > Bradymonadaceae > CAYFTY01. The sequence continues at coordinate 3,751 of CAYFTY010000063.1, forward strand.
TTTCAAGAGCGCGAATTCAGTGAGATCCGTACTCCCGGAATCACTCCGGCGGCGGGTCAATGCGGGGGTTCGACCGGCGACATGACTCTGCGCTTCGTACTCGAGGCCGATAACGAGTTGCCGATCATCCCCGAAGACGTGGTCGGGCAGCAGACCCTCACACTTCAAGAATCGGACATCACGCTGAGCGACGGGGCGATTTTCGAATACCCGGACGTGGAATGCGACACCAACGATGATTGCCGGTTCATGGGTGAGAACTTCACCTGCACCACGGCGAGGGAGTCGCTGAGCGATTCGCAACGACGCTGTCAGCGTTCGGCGAGCCTCACCCTGCAGGGCCCGGTCGTCTTTGAGAGCGATCTCGAAAAGAATCAGCTCTTTGGAATCATCTTCGAGAACTCCGGATCGCTCGAAGGATGGCTACCCGAGGACGTGGGTGTACGCTTCCCGGATACCGATGGAGATGGAACGGCTGACGGCTCGCAGGATACCGGTCCGAACCCGGCACGTGCGACCGATGCCGACGAACGACGATTTGTCGCCCTGACGGGGATTCGCGACACCTTTGCCGAGGCGTCGGTCTTCGCCAACGACCTCGGCGATCGACGCACACTCTTCGGACTCTGGCAATTTAGCGGTACCTCGACCGCGGACGTGCGATCCCTGGTGGCGCAGACCACCTCACAAAATGCGCTCTGGGCGCGCGACCCGGCCACGTTCAGCGCTGCGGAAGACGCTTTTGATACGCCCGGACAAACGCGAGCGAATGTCTACCAGGCGTTGGAGACGGTGATCGACGACGGCTTCGGGCTCGACGAATTTTCGGATTTCGAAAAGACTCTGGTAATCTTCGTGGACGGTCCCGACGATCTTCGCCTTGATAACTTCACCGCGGATAACGTGATTGATAAGGCAACCGACCAGGGCATCCGTGTCTTCATCGTGCACCTCGATCCGGCGCTGCAGACCGAGTCGGGCGGAGTCTCGCTTCTTCGTGACGATTTCCGTTACTGGGAAAATCAGGACGTGCCATGCTCGAGCGATGTCGACTGCCGAAATTACGAGTCGTGTCGCGTTCCGACCGCCTATTCGTCCAGTGCGGGCGGAGCGGTCGATATCGTGACCACCGACACCTACTGCATGCCTCGGCGCGATGAGAATGGTCGCCTGGGCCCGGTTTTCGACTACCAGCGAATCGCCTGCGAGACCGACGGCGGCTATATCTACGTGAAGACGCCGCGGGCTCTGCGCCGCCGCATCCAGTGGCTGCCGCTCGCGATGGACGGACTCTGGAAGATCAACGGGGTCGTCGATGTCGTCGAAAATGGACAGGTAGCCCCCGACGAAGGATACGCAGTGCAGACCAACCTCGCGATTGCCGCGGGTGGTACCACGCGGCAGTTCCTCTTCGCGCAGGGCGGCGATCCGACTGCGGGTCGTGAGGATGACGACCAGGACACACGCACCGTCCTCTTTGTCGAATGAGCTAATCATCTTGATGTTTTACCAGTCGGCGCGCTGCGCTGACTCATTTTGCGCTGAAGATACGCCATGTTTCGAAACTTCACGATTTATCTGTTCTCGGTGGCACTGCTCTCGATGGGGGCCACGACTGCGATTGCGCAGACTCCAGATGGCGAGGCGCCTCAGAGCGATGCGCCCGTCGAAGACGTTGCCCCTGCGACCGGTGCAGATACCCCTGCCCAGGCGGATCCGGCAGCCGTAAGTCAGGATACTCCAGACCCCACGGCCGCTGCCGACGCGGGTGAAGAGCAGCCTGCTCAGGAAGAGGAAGAAGAACTCGATCCGAACGACCCCCTCTACTGGGCCAAGCTTCGAGACGTCTACACGGTTCAAAAGCGTGTTTTCCAGAAGCAGGGCCGCCTCGCATTCACTGTGTACGGGGGCGTCATCCCGAATAATGCGTTCGAGAAGTACGTGCCGCTCGGTCTTCGGGTGAATTACTTCATCCTCGAGAACCTCGGCATCGAGCTCGCTGGCTCCTACGCTCTTCAGATCGACACCGACCTCGAGTCGGTGATTCGCGAGCCCGACGGGGCGGGAGCGCAGCAGATTCTGGTGGGTGATACTCAGATCTCGCACACGAACTTCGGAGTCGTGTGGTCGCCGTTTTATGGCAAAACGGCGTTTTATAATTCAGCGCTGAATTATTTTGATTTCTATCTTTTCGCAGGAGCGGGTCTCGTCATTACCGAGACCGTCCCCGACTTCAATGCCGAACCCGAGTCAGACTTCAAACCCGAAGGCGCGCTCGGTGCCGGACTCGCATTTTATCTCGGTGAGCACGCCACGCTTCGACTCGACTTCCGGCAGTTTGTCTTCCAGAAGGTCGAAGGCATCGGCGGGGTGGCAAACCCCTCTGAAGTCTCCATCGGGTTTGGATGGTTCCTCTGATAGGTGATGCGCCCTCTGAGGGCGACTCGATACGAAGGTTGTCATGAAGACGATGTTCAAAAATATTCTGATGGTGACGGTGGTTGCCGCGACGGCGCTCGCAGCCTCGAGCGCGGTCGCGCAAGAGACAGATCCACTGGCCGAAGAGCTCGATAACTACTGGTCGGTCGACCGTGACTTACCGGTCGTTCAGGAGCGAATCTTCGAGCGTGAAGGTCGTTTTGCGGGCGGCGTTTTCGTGGGACTCCTCACCAGCGAGCCGTTTTACTGGTATCTGCCGGTGGGTGCGAACCTCAATTACTATTTCACGAATCAGCTCGGCCTCGAAATCGGCGGCGGATTCATGGATGCTGAGGGCTCGCTCACCAATAAGACTGAGCTGCACGATTTCCTCGAATCGGATTCGAGTGGGTTCAATGCAGACACAGACCTCGAAGATCGCATGCTCTGGAGAGCCCACGCGCTCTTTGTCTGGAATCCGCTCTACGGAAAGTGGTCATTCTTGAACAACAAGCTCACGCACTTCGACGCAAATCTGGTCGTCGGGGGTGGGGTTGTGAGCGTCGATCGGCCCACGGCGGATCGCACGGATAACGTGCAGGAAATCGTGCCTGAGCTGGTCGTCGGACTCGGGGCACACTTTCTATTGAGCGAGAACTGGGTCGTGCGTGCAGACGGACGATTCTATGTCTTTCCCGGGTTCCAGAGCGATTTCGAAACCGAGGACGAGGGTGAGGGATTTTTCGACTCACTCGTGATTCCCACCGAGTTTAAACTCGGGGTTTCGTATCTCTTCTGAGGAATAAAGGAACGAAGTCCACTTTTTCACTTAGCTGAACGTTCGTCGCCGATGGCGCCGGGCGCTAACGCAGGAAGCTTAGTCGCATGAGTTCCAACATTGAAACATCGACGGCACGCCCCTGGCTGGTCCGTCTCTCGAGTATTCTCGTCGCGCTTGCACTGGTCTTCGTCTCGATTGGGCAAGCATTTGCCCTCGATAAGAACCAGCTCGTTCAAATGGCCAAGCTCGGTCTGGACGACAAGGCGATCATGGGCGCGATCGATGGAGCCGGCAAAGAGCTGATGCTCACCAAAGAAGATCTTGGTGAGCTGCGCCTTCAGGGCGTCAGCGATACGGTCATCGAGCACCTCAAGGCAACCGGCCATGTTCAGGGCGAAGCTCCTGCGGCCACGACCGACGAGCCCGCTCCGACCGATGGCGACGAGGTGACTCCGCCGACAGACGCACCTCCGCCGCCCCCCGGCGATGGCGACACGAGCCTCGAGCCCGCGCCCGCTCCTTCGACCGAAGAGACGGACGAAGAGAAGGCAGAGCGTGAGCAACTCGAAAAAGAACGCGAAGCCGAAATCCTCAAGAAAGCGCAGGAGCTCAACGAGGAGAAGCAGGCCGAGCAGCAGCGGCAGCAAAAGCTCGAGCAGATGTCGCGACGCCTCCCCGAGGCAGCCGATCTGGTCGAGTCCGATGACAATATGGACGCGGCCCGGCTCTACCTCGAGTTCCTTTCGCTCAATCCGCAAGAAGGGAGCGAGGACTGGTACGAAGCCAAATTCGGTCTCGCAAAATCGCTCTACCAGCAGGGCATTCTCTCGGGAGCCACCACACCGCTGCTCGAGGTACTCCTCGCAGGCGCAGACCGCCCCCGCTTTGTCGAAGCATTCCGGATGCTCGAGACCCTCACCAAAGAGATCGGCTACCGACCTCCCGTGCTCGAAGAACTGACGCAGGTCTACATCGGGGATCTCAACGCCGACTTCAAAGACGATTTCAACTACTACATGGGCAAGTTCTTCTTCGACTACAACCGGTCGGACCTCGCCATCGAATATTTGCAGAAAGTGCAGAATAGTGCGCCGGATTATCCCGAAGCTCTCTACGTGATGGGCGTCGCCAAGCTCGACCCCAGCGTCGATGACAAGGCCGGCGCACTTCGAGATTTCCAGGGCGCGATCCTCGCCGGTGAACAGGAACCCGGGGGTAATCAAGAGATACTGCAGCTCGGCTACCTCGCGCTGGCACGCGTCTGGTATGAGCTCGGCCTCTACGACGTGGCGCTCTTTTACTATCAGAAATTGCCGGATACCTCGGCCCGAAATGCCGAGGCGACTTTCGAGCAGGCATGGGCCTACTTCCTCAAAAACGACATGAAACGCGCGTTGGGCTCGTTCCACACGCTGCACAGCCCTTACTACTCGAAGTGGTACTTCCCGGACCTCTACATCCTCGAGGCGTCGGCGTACGTATCGCTCTGTAAATTCAACGAGGCACAGATCGCGCTGGCTGAATTCCAGAAGAAATACCTGGATAAGCAGCCGCGGCTGCAGGAGTACCTCACCAATACCGTCGAACCCCGGGCCTACTGGGAGATGATGGTCAACGTCTCTGGCAAGAATGACGACCAGCTCGAAGTTCCGAGAATGTTTGTCAATGCCGTGCTGGACGACCTCGAATTCTTTAATATCTATCGCGTTGTCATGAACCTGCAGGCCGAGAAAAAGGCTCTCGAAGGTAATATGGGCGCGCTCGGCGAGTTTGGACAGACGGTCCTCGACCGCGTCAACGACTCGCTGATGACTAAGACCGAAGAGGGAGGCATTCTGGTTCAACAGAAGCTTTCTGACCTCGATCGTGAGCTGACTGACTGGGATCTCAAGGCTACCCAGATAAGTTTTGATATCGATTCTGAGTCGAAAGACCAGCTTCAAATGCAGCTTCTCAATCCTGATTGGAAGCCGCCTCAAGCCGACGCCGGAACCACCTTCCTGGTGGTCGCTGACGACTGGCAGAGCTGGGATTTCGAAGGTGAATACTGGATCGACGAAGTCCCTAACTATCGAAGTAGCCTTCGAACGGAGTGTGTTGAACAATGAGAAGACAAGCGAAAATCGCTATCTTCGTTGCTTGCCTCGGATTTTCTTTGACCGGAGTGGTTTCGACCGCGTTGGCTCAGGACGTTTCCAAGGTCAAGGTCAAGAAAAGCGTCGACGAAAGGACGCAAGAGGAAGCGCTCAAACGAGCTGCAGACCGAGCCAAAGTGCTCGACAAGGACAAGACCGATGCCGACGCGGCAAAAGTCGACGGTCCCGCTGTCGACCAAAAGGCATTCGAGGACTCGCAGCAGACGATGACGCCCGAACAGATCGACCAGCTCAAACGAAAGCTGGAAGACAAGAATCGGACGATGATCAAAAAGCTTACGACGATCATCGAGCGCGACCCGTATAACGAGCAAAAGCCCAACTGGATGTTCCAGAAGGCCGAATTGCTCTGGGAGCTCCGTAACTGGGAGTACCTGCGCGAACGAGCCAAGTACAATCAGTGCCTCGACGCGGCCATGCAGGGCACCGTCGACGAAAAATCGTGCGAGGAGCCAAAGGCCGACTACGCCGAAGCTCAGAAGATCTACAAAGAGATTCTTCAGCAGAGCCCCGGATACGAACGTCTAGACGAGGTGATCTATCGGCTTGGCCGCGGTCTCATCGAGGCCGGAAAAGGGGCGGAAGCGGTCAGCTATCTGAACAAGCTGGTCAAGAACTATCCAAACTCGAAATATCTCCCCGATGCCCACCTGGCACTCGGCGAGTTCTTTTTCGAGGAGGAGCTGCTCGGAGCCGCCAAAGATAACTATGAGAAGGTCCTCAACTACAAGAACAACAATCTCTACGACTACGCCCTCTACAAGCTGGGCTGGGTGCTCTTTAATCTCACGGAGTACCGAAAGGCGATCGATTCCTTCAAGCAGGTGGTCGAGCGGACCGACAGCAAGCTTGGTTTCCAGAATCAGGCGATCAACGACCTTACGGTTGCCTACGCCGAAGTGGACGATGGCTGGAAAGAACTCCGAAGCTATCTGCTGAAGAAGAAAGATCGAGATTTCATGTTCAAGCAGCTCGGGCGTATGGCCGGCCTCTTCGAGGCGCAGGGTAAGGACGCTCAGGCCGTCGCGGTCTATGAGTTCTTCATCAAAGAACGACCGAACGATCCGAAAGTTCCGAGCTGGGCCGACTCGATCCTCGTCGCACAGAAGAAAGACGTGAACGACCTCGAGGGTCTCGAGAAGCAGATGAACCGCTTCGTCGCCTATTTCAGCAAGAATGGGACGTGGTGGGCCAAGAACAAAGACGAAGAGCGTTCGGTCAACAACGCACTTCTTCTCGTGGATGCATCGCTCTCCTACCTTTCGAACTACTACCACCGAGAAGCGCAGAAGTCCGAGAACGTGGCTTTCTACAAGAAGGCGGCCAAGTACTATGAACAGTACATCGAACGCTTCCCGGATACGGCAGCAGCCTTCGACATGAACTTCTTCCTGGCCGAGATTCTCCTCTTGAATCTCGACCAGCCTGAGCAGGCCGCTCAACGCTATCAAAAGGTCGTCGAGCTCTATCAGAACGATAACATCCCCGAAGGCGTCAAAGAAAAGGATGCCGAGGCGATCACCAAAGATAGCGCCTATGCCGTCGTTTCGGCCTATAACGAGCTGGTCAAAAAGAGCCACCCAGACAGTATTCTGGTCGAGATGGCCAAATACGACGAATCGCAGCGCGCCCGGCAGGCTACC
>CAYFTY010000064.1:0-10742 GCA_964346045.1 uncultured Bradymonadales bacterium
CCCAAACGCGTCGCGCAGGGCGCCGAGAAGCGGCCCGTTCAGCGAGTTCATGGCGCCCGGGCGGTTGATGGTGAGGGTCACGATTTCATCGGAGTATTCTTCGAGGAGTACGTCGCTCATCGTATGGTCTCGCGTGACGAAGGGCAGAAACGTCGTTACCTTTGTCATGTCGTCCAACGAGCGCAAGGGAAATCCGATGTCCGACAAAGACACGCGCAAAAGTGAGAAGGGGGCCGATGAAGAATGGAAGCGGCGCGTCAACAAGCTTGGAGATGCCTATTTCAAAGCTTGTAAGCGTATTGCTTCAGCCCTCAGCCGCCTCTCACGAGACCGCGATCCGAATCGTTGAGAAGACTGAGCCTCACCGGAATCCGAGCGAAGTGATCGCGGATTGTTCGAGTCCGATCTCACTGGCGAGGGCACGCACCACACGCGGCTGCGCTCGTGCCGCTTTTGCGGCGACGTGCAGCACGTAGAAGTGCATGCGTTCGGACTCCGACGCTGCGTGGTCTCCCCGTTCCAAGTATCCATCCTGATGAGCGTGAAAGCGTTCGAGGATCCTCTCGTGCAGCGCTCTTCCCACCGAGATCGCCAGCGCCGACTCTACACTTCGGTCGGATGGAACGACGATCGAGTCCGCAGCCAGATCGATCTTCGGGTAGGCGTCGTGACCTGTGTCCCTGAGATAGTTTCGGACCGGAATCTCGAATGTCGTCTGGTCTCGATGGGGCTCCTTGATCGTGCCTTTCACCTTCGTCTCGGCGTGTCGCGTGACGGTTCGTACCTCGTAGACGAAGTCCGAGTATACGGGTTCTTTGACCGTCGTGGGTGTTTCGCGCAGTAGCAGCCTTGCCTCTTCAACTCTCTTGGATTGTCGCTGAACCCTGGTTGCGAGCGCATCTCGCTCGCGACCGAGAGCAGCGATCGAGAGCGCAACCGAGGTCATGTTGGCGGTGGCCGTGGTGATCTTCTCTTGCTCTTTGATCACCGCTGCATCCTTACGTGCGAGACCGGCCTCGAGCTCGGCGAGCTCACTCTCATGCTCCTCGAGTTTCTGCTGCAACTCGGCGTGTCGGGGATTGGGTACATCTCGGGTTCCCGACTGGTATTTTTTGGTTTCCGATCGACTGCCCTCGGTGGTGTGAAAGGTAGGTGAGTCGACCTCAAAGGCGAGATGCGCTCGCGATTCGGAAGGTGAATCCGCGACGGAGAGCCCGCCGCGGAATCGGTGTTCGAGTCGCATGACCGATTCGTCGTCGAGACGAGAACGAACGGGCTCGATCGAGACAGGAAAAGCCACTGCCTCTCGCACTTTTTCTCGGCGTTTTTCGTATTGTGCTCGATGATAGGGTGACGGCTTTATCTGGGCGATTTTGGCCCAGTAAAGCAACGCGGCGCCGGCAAATTCCTGGGCTTCGGCTTTTTGCGCTCGAACGACCAGAGTATCGATTTGCCCTGAGATAAGCGCTTCGAGAGCACGCGCAGCTTCTTCCTGAAAGGGGGGGAGTCGGTCGCGTATTTCTTTCCAGAGGAATGAGGCCTCGTCGAGGTTCCCGGCTTTGCGCAGGGCGCTGGCCTGGCTGCGAACCGACGCAAGCACCATCTCGACAATCTCCCAGGTGGTCTGCGCTTTGGGCAGCCGGAAATGGGCGGCCTCGGCCTTGCGTATGGCCTTCACATACTGTCCACTCTCGAGCGCCTGGCGCGTTTCGTCGCGCAATCCTTCGACAAATTTTCGGCGGGCTCGTTCGTGTTTGGTGCGCGCCTCCTCAGAGTCGGGGTCGGCGATCACAGCATTCTGGTATTTTTGCTCGGCGAGGTAGTAGTTCCCCTCGGCGTAATAGCGGTCACCGACCTCCATGGCCCGATGATGCGAGCATGCCGATGACAGGAGGGCAACGATAGCGACAAAGAAGACCGTTCTCATGATTTCCCACTCAAAAAACACAGCGCACATCTACGGTGTCGTGTAGACGTGCGCGTGCAGTAGAAAATTCAAATGGATCGCTTAGTCACCCGAGGCGATCGCAGCCGGGTCCGGTACGCCGCGAAGGCTCGATATCGCAGTGATAGCCTCAGATTCGACCTGTCTGGGCCAGGTGAGGATGTAGATCATGTAGAGTTCGATTCTCTCGTCGTCTGTACGCGCACGCTGCGCTTGCCGAAAGATGGATCCACGCCACGACGAGAAACTTTCGATGGAGCGCTTGCCCATCCAATTCACCGCCTTTTCGAAGAGCGCTTCGTCGAGAGTACGCTCGCCGGGCAGATTGAGAGGGTCGGCTGAGACGTTGGCAATGGGGTACGAGCCGTGCGTCGTGTCACTGGCCGAGACCTGCAGGCCGGTGCCGACATCGACACGTGGACGCCCGTCGGGATGCCGGATCGCGCCTGTGATCGAGGCCTCTCCGTAAATGGTCACCGTTTCGACGGGATACTCGAGGGTCGAGTAGACGGGCTCTTCTTTGGTCTCGGGCTCACGACGCAGGTCTTCACGTGCCCGCTGCACATCGTTTCGCTGGCGATTGAGTGCATCGCGCTCGTACTCGAGATTGCGCACTGCGCGCTGTAGATTTTGCTCGGCCATCGTCGACGTATTGGGCGATGGACCCTCGGATGAGACCTGTTGTTGATAACGAGCGACGTCGTTTTCGAGTCGAGTAATGTCTTCCTGGATGTTCAGTAGTTCGCGTTCCTCGCGCTCCAGGTCATCGAGTCGGTTCTGATAGAACGGGTTGGGAACCTGCTTTGTGCCAGACTGATACTGCTGCCTTGCGATCCGGGTGCTTTTTTCACGTCGATAACTGGGCTGGGACATGTTGATGCGACCGGTCGCTTCGACCTCTCGGCCTCGCACGTCCTGGCTATCGACGATCAAGAGCGTCCCCGCGCCCATGCCGCGAAGCCTCTGCGCCACGGCAGCCGAGAAGCCACCTGAACCTTCGAGCTCGAGAAGATACGTATATTGGTCGATGAGTTGTCGGCGCAATCGGTCGCGATGTCCACCGAGTGTTGCATCGCCGGTGAGTTGGGCGGCTTTGCCATATTGAAGCATCGCATCGGCAGGTCGTCCTGCGGCCTCGGCTTTGACGGCCCCCTGAGCGAGTTTGGTGGCCCAGCGACTCTTGACTTCGATCACCTTCTTTTCGGCCTCTTCCATGACGGGCGGAAGTCGATTGTACATGCTCGAATAGATGGCCGTGGCGTTGGCAAAATCTTCGGCCTCCATCAGCGCGTCGGCTCGCTCAAAAGACGCACCCGACACCTTTTCGATGAGGTCATGTGTCGTCCGAGCCTGCGGCAATTCGTTGTGGGCGAGATGTGCGGTCATGATCGCACCGAGATAGTCGTCGGCAGCGAGTTGTTGCTCGGCTTTGACACGATAATCTTCGACGAGCTTTCGTTTGGTGAGCTCGATCGCCTGTCGGGCCTCCTGCGATTCGGGGTCGATTTTCAGGGCTTGTTCATACGCCTGTAGAGCCCGCTCATAGTCGCCCTTGTTGTAGTATTCGTCGCCGCGATCCATCGCATTTCCAAACGCGCATCCGGCCACGAAGACAAGAGCCAGCAACAATCCGATCCATTTCATCATCCGTTTTTTCATCATGTACCTCCGAGAGCGTCCCATATCATACCGGATGAACGATCGCACATCCGAGCGGTGATGGTCGGGCATCAACGTGCGACCGGTTGGCGCGAGATCTCGATCCGCGTTACAATTTGGCTGAAGTCTTCCCACCACGAAGAATGCGTTCATGAAGCAATACGTCCGGCTGTCGGCCGCACTCGTTTTTCTAACGTCTCTATTCCTGCATGCCTGCACCTACGAAGCCGCCTTTGATCAGGTCTCATGCGATCGCGAGGGAGCGGTCGAAGACGGACGCGTCTGCTCGCAGGGTTATTGGGTCAGCGTCGATCAGGGTTCGGCCGAACCCGACGCCGATATGGGCCAGGATCTCGATGACGTAGGAGATATGACCGTCGTCTGCACTCCCGAGAGTGACGAGATCTTCTGCATGAGGCTCGGGTATGACTGCGACACGGTCACGGATTTGGATAATTGCGGCGAATCGCGTACGGCCGACTGTGGCATGTGCACCGATCCCTTGACGTGCGGGGGCGGGGGAGAGGCCAATGTCTGCGGTTGCGAACCCGAATCGTCGATGGAGTTTTGCGCGCGCTACGCCAAGACCTGTGACCCGTATACGAATGTGGATAATTGCGGCGTGATGCGGACCGAGAATTGCGGCACCTGTCTCGAACCGGCCGTCTGTGGAGGCGGTGGAACGCCCAATACCTGCGCGTGCCCGGGCCAGACCGATGCTGATTTCTGTGCAAGCTACGGCAAGAATTGCGGGCCCTTTCAGGCCGTGGATCTCTGCGGGCAGATGAGGCTCGTCGATTGCGGAAGCTGCATATTGCCCGAGACCTGTGGAGGCGCCGACGAAGACAACGTCTGCGGCTGCACCGCTGAAACCGACACCGAATTCTGCGCTCGTCTCGGCAAGAACTGTGGGGAAGTCACAGATACTGACAACTGCGGCGATCCGCGTACAGCGATTTGCGGAAGCTGCACTGCGCCCGAAACCTGCGGAGGCGGGGGAGACGATAACGTCTGCGGCTGCGTCGATGCAGCCGCGTTCTGTCTCGACGCAGGCCTGAATTGCGGCGATGTCGATACGGGAGCTGCTTGCTCGAATCTCGGTACGGTGAATTGCGGCGGCTGCGATACGAATGCGAGCTGCGGGTCCAACACGTGCGGCTGCGATATGGGGTGGACGGGTGACGGCAAGACGTGCTCGGATGTCAACGAGTGTGATTTCAATCCCTGCGACCCGAACGCGACGTGTGCGAACACACCGGGTAGCTTCTCGTGCTCGTGCAACGCCGGGTATGTGCCAGGGAGCATGCCCAATACCTGCGTAGCTTGTCCTGCGGGAACCTCCAACGATACTGCCGACGGGACGTGTACTTCGTGCCCGGTGAATACCTTTTCGAGTGCGCCCGCCTCGACCTCGTGCACCAGTTGTCCGCCCGGAGAGACCACCGATGGGATGACGGGCCAGACGTCCTGTGGTTCATGTCCGGTGGGCACCGAATACGACCTGACGACCGACAGCTGTCTCGATTGTCCGTCGGGCGAATACAACGGCACGGTCGGCGGCGCCTGCCAGCCCTGTGCGGCTGGATCGTTTGCCGCATCGACAGGCAGCACCTCATGCTCACTCTGTGCCGCGGGGACCTCGACTGACGGCGCTACTGGCGCATCGAGTTGTACGGATTGCGCGGCCGGTACCTTCGCCGACGCGATCGGCTCGGCGGGCTGTTCGACCTGCATCGCGGGTACCTTTTCGAGTTCGGGTTCGTCGACGTGCACGCCTTGCGCGCTCGGCACCTCGACGGGCGGAGCCTCGGGACAAACCTCGTGCACCGACTGTTCTGCGGGCACCTTTGCAGACTCGACGGGCCAGCCCAATTGCGCATCTTGCCCCGCGGGGACCTTCAGCGATGCAGACGGAGCATCTTCGTGCACGGCCTGCTCACCCGGCGAGTTCCAGAGTTCGAACGGACAAACTTCGTGCGACGATTGCGCGGTGAATACCTTTACCAGCGGCTTGGGTTCGGTCGTCTGCACAAACTGCCCTGTGGGCGAGACGACGAATGGTCTCGAAGGGCAAACGATGTGTTTCGAATGTCCGGCGGGCACCGAGTACCAGTCGGGTAGTTGCGTCGCCTGTCCTATGGGCACTTTCAACGATTCGATGGGCGGCACCTGCGCCGCATGTCCCGCAGGTACATTCTCGAACATGACCGGAACGACCATGTGCTCGGCATGCCCGGTCGGTACGTCGACCGACGGTAGTAGCGGTCAAAATCAATGCACTCCATGTGCGCTCGGCACCTTTGCCGATGCGATGGGCAGCTCAGTTTGCAACGCATGTCCGGTCGGTACCTTTGCCGACGCGACAGGTTCGACCGCCTGCACCGATTGCGCAGCCGGGACTTTCCAGGACCAGACCGGTCAGGACACCTGCGACGATTGTCCGGCAAATACCTTTTCTGACACGGATGGGCAGTCTTCGTGCACAGCATGTACGCCCCCTGAAACCACCGACGGAATGGTCGGACAGACTGCCTGCTTCCTCTGTCCTGCCGGTGAAGAATACGATTCGGGCTCAGGCCTCTGTGTCCAGTGTCCGGCCGGGACGTTCAACGGTGTTGCGGGCGGATCGTGCACTGCATGCGCAGTCGGTACCTTTGCCGCGTCTATGGGCTCGACCTCATGCACCGCGTGCGCAGCCGGTTTCTTTGCAGCAAACATGGGGCAGTCGCTTTGCGACGCGTGTCCGGCCGGGACCTCGACCGATGACGCAACCGGCGCGTCAGCATGCACCGATTGTGCGCCTGGCACCTTTGCCGACTCTTTGGGTTCGGCCACCTGCACCAGCTGTACGGCAGGAAGGTTTGCCGACATGCTCGGCTCGACGAGCTGCACGGACTGCCCGCTCGGAACATCGACCAATGGCGCCCAGGGTCAGGACGCCTGCACGGATTGCGCGCTCGGCACGTTTGCCGACATGGCGGGCTCTTCTACCTGCACCGACTGTGCGGCAGGAACGTTTGCCGGCATGCTCGGCTCGGCCACCTGCAGCGATTGCGCACCGGGTACTTCGACCGACGGTCAAGACGGCCAGTCGAGCTGCACCGATTGTGACCCGGGTTCGTTTGCGGCCAATGCCGGCCAGGCGAGCTGCGATCTCTGCTCGGCGGGAACCTTCGAAGACATGTCGGCAAGCATTGTCTGCGATGCATGTCCCGTCGATACCTTCAGCGATATGGACGGTGCTACCATGTGCACCGACTGCCCGACCGGCTTTGATACCGATGGGCAGACCGGTCAGACGATGTGCGTACCCGAATGAAAGACACGATCCTTTTACTCGACGTGATGAGCACCATCGTCTACGACCCGTTTGCGGTCGAACTCCCGGCTCATTTCGGGGTCTCCCTCGACGAGTTGCTCGAAGATAAAGACCCCACGGCATGGCTCGAATTCGAACGTGACGAAATCGACGAACACGAATTCTACGAGCGCTTTTTTTCGGGGGAACGTCAGATTGACGGACCCGCGATGAAGGCTGCCATGCGCGAGCATTATCGCTGGCTCGAGGGCATGGAATCGCTGGTCGGCAGGCTTTCGGATGCCGGCTACGAGATGCACACGCTCTCGAATTACCCGGTCTGGTATCAGATGATCGAAGAGAAGCTCTCGCTCTCGCGCTACCTCGACTGGACATTCGTGTCGTGCAAGATGGGCGTGCGAAAGCCCGACCCCGATGCGTATATGATCCCTGCGCGCGAACTCGGTGTGCCCCCTTCTCGATGTCTCTTCGTCGACGACCGCGGCCACAACTGCAAAGGTGCGGCCCACGTCGGAATGAGCGCCATCAAATTCGAAGAGGCTTCTCAACTCGAACGCGATCTGCGGGAGCACGGTCTCGATTTTTGAGACTCGTTCTACTCGGAGCGCGACCTCGATTACTTGGCCGACAACCGGTTCGCGTTTATCGTAGCCTCGTCGTTTCCACGGGTTCGATATGCTCTCGCCGGTCAAAACAGCAGTTCAGGACATCAAACGCCTTCGCGAGATTGCGTCGGTCCTGACCAAACATGGATTCCAGGCCGCGGTGATGGGCATCGGGCTGGGGCGCTTCTTGCCCGAAGAGCAGCAGATCGTCGAACAGTTTGACGAGGAGCCGACGCTCATGGGGCCTGACCAGAGCGACGCCGCCGTGCGTTTTCGACACGTGCTCGAAGAGCTGGGCCCCACGTACGTCAAGCTCGGGCAGATTATGTCGACCCGGCCGGATATCATGCCGCCGGCCTTCATTGACGAACTCAAGCATCTGCAAGACCGCGTGCCGCCTATGCCTTATGAAGAGGTGGTGACGGCAGTCGAAGAAAACCTGGGGAAGCCCGTCGATGAACTCTTTGCCAAGTTCGGTGAAAAGCCTATCGGAGCTGCCTCAATCGGGCAGGTGCACCGGGCGCTGACGCACGAGGGAGACGAAGTCGTCGTCAAGGTGCAGCGGCCAGGCATTGCCCAGATCATCAAGAGCGACCTCGACATCCTCTACTATCTGGCGCGGCTTACCGAGGCCACCATTCAAGAGGTCGAGCTCTACACGCCTACCGCCATCGTCAAGGAGTTCGAAAAGGCCATCCTCTCCGAGCTCGATTTCACGGACGAAGCCCGGAATATCAGGGAGTTCGGACAGAACTTTGAAGAGGTCGAAAATGTCGATGTTCCCGAGGTCTACGAAGAGCTGAGCAACGATCGGATCATGACGCTCGAATTCATCGATGCTCTGAAGCTCGGGCAACTCGAGGGCGGCAGCGAACGCGCCAGTGAGGTGCTCGATGTTCTCCTCGACGCGATGGTCAAGATGGTGCTCGATGACGGTTTTTTTCATGGTGACCCGCATCCCGGCAATATCCTGGTTCGCGAGGATAACAGTCTGGTCTTCATCGATTTCGGTCTGGTGGGGCGGCTTTCGGCCGCTCAGCAAGACGACCTGATTCTCTTGATCATCAGCGTGCTCTCGGGAGAGGTCGAAGGAATCTCACGCACACTTTTGCGTATGGGGCAGCCGGTGGGGCGCGTCAGTCTGCGCGACTTCAAAGCCGATGTGGTGCGTATCCGCGACGAATATCTGATCTCGAATCTCAGCGATATCAACGTCTCGCAATTCGTCCAAGAATGTACGACTGCAGCACAGCGCCATCGAATTCGTCTGAATCCGAATTATGCGGTGCTGACCAAGGCGGCTGCCACGATCGAAGGCATCATGCGCTTTCTCGAGCCCGACCTGGACATCATCGCCAAAGGGATGCCGTACGCGCGTGAGTTGGCCAAGCGCCGGTTTTCGGCCAAGAAGATCATGCAGGGTGTGATGACCTCGGCGATGGGCCTCTCGGGATTCCTGACCGAAGTACCGCAACAACTCGACCAGGTCTTAATGGACCTCGAGGGCGGAAACCTCACGATATCGGTGCGGAACCAGTCCCTTGACGAGATGGGGAAGCATCTCAACACTCTGGGCACACGACTCTTTCTGGGCGTGATGGCGTCAGGACTTAGCATTACGGCGGCGTTACTGCTGGTACCTCACGACTTCGAACTCTACGGGGTTTCGGTGGGGCTCGTACTCGGACTCGTGCTCGCCGCGATTGCCACCCTCTTTTTCTGGTGGGCACTTTCGTGGCATGTTGTAGGGAGCGGCTCGAAAGGAAAACTCAAGCTCGGCCCGATCATGCGTCTCCTGAGGCGCGAATAGAGCTGAGCTTCACGACCACGGATGGTCCATGAAGCCTCATCGACGAATCGCCGTACTCGTACTCTCCTCGCTGCCGGTTTTTCTGGCTGGTTTCAGTTGCGAAAGCTCGCGCGAGACCCGACCGGACGCCGCGGTGGCTGTCGAAAAGGCGGCGGCTGTCGACACGAATGCGCTGGTCGAGCGCGTCGAGAACATCCGCGATCGAGAATTCGAAGGCACGCCTCGATTTCGGGCCGTCGACCAACTCGAGGCTTCGAAAGTTCGTGGTTCGGACGCCTACGTAGCCGACCGTGCCATCCTCGAAGAAGTCCTCTTCGGGCGTACATCCGATGGAGTCTTGCCGCGCATCCGCGAGACTCAGATCGCGCGATTCGACCCCAAAGGCAATGTGATTCGTTACGAGAAGGGCGCAGATCGAGCCACGCTCGAGCGCGCTCTCTTCTTTGCCGTCGTCGATGCCCTGAATCGAGAGGCATTCGCGACTCCCAAACGTGCTGAAAGCTGGGACGAAGCTCTCGCGCAGACGGCTGCTTTGCGCAGTGATGGCGCTTTTGCGTGGGCGGCAGGCCTGGCCGCCGAAAAGGATGTTTCGCGTCAGGTGCTGGCACATCGACCCGAGATCGTCGTTCAGCTCGAGCCCGCCCGAAATCGCTTCGTCGAGCCGCCGGCCAAAGGCGGACTCGATGCACTCGAAGATAGCTTCATCCTGCGCGAAGGCTTCGCGCTCGCCGCCGCGCTCTATCGGTCGGGGGGCTGGTCATCGGCCGAGCTCGCGCGTATCAGCGGACCAGAATCCACCGAATATGTGGTGCGACCCGACCGCTGGCTGGGCGAGGGTGGCGTGGGGTCATGGACCTTCGAGTCCGCCCATGACGAGCGACTCGACAAAAAAGGCTGGATCCTCGACCGAGAGGGCATGGTCGGCCCGGGCATCACGTCGATCTGGCTTGCCGAGAAGATCGATCTCGAGCGCAGCCGCTCGGTCTACGCAAGCTGGCAGAGCGACGCGTATCGCGTCTTTCGCAAGGATGGAGATTGGTGGTTCGAGTGGCTATCGCTCTGGAAGACGCCGAGCGACGCGACTCAAATCTCGGGCGCTTTGAATAAGGGGCTGAGTTCGATCGAAGGCGCCACCTTCGAGGTGGTCGATTCGGGCCCGACGGTGAGCGTCGTCGGTAGCTCGAAGCGGTCGATCGACGAAGACGAGTTGCTCGCAAGGGCGAGCGCGAATGCCCAGATCTTGCCGGTATTCGAGGCGCGTGAGCGCGGGATGGTCGAGTTCGTGCCGACGACGCTCGACGCCTATCTTGCGGCGGTTGCAGACGCAGAAATCGACCAGGAAACCAAAACAAGGGGCGATCCCCCCACGAAAATGAGGCGCCGTGTCCGGGGCCTGAGGAAAAG
>CAYFTY010000065.1:0-10640 GCA_964346045.1 uncultured Bradymonadales bacterium
CCATCATTGAGTTTACGGAGTGATTTGCGAGTCAGTCCAAGATCGACGACACTGCGATCGTTCCGGACGAATGAATTGGAGAATCCACATGAAAGCACTTCTGCGACTTTTGATCCTTACAACCGCTCTTTCGCTCGCCGCTTGCGGCGACGATTCGTCGAGCAGCAACAACTCCGCGAATAACGGAGACAACAACACCAACAACTCGACGAATAACGCCAATAACGGCAACAACACCAATAACCCGACGAATAACGTCAATAACGCCAACAACGTCGACGATATGGGCGTCGAGGACATGGGTGAGCCCGACATGGGCGGCACCGACGACATGGGCGCCGATACGGGCGGCGACGACATGGGCGAAGTTGACATGTCGATGGGCCCGACCCCGGTCGACATCATGTGGCCGTCCACGGCGGATGACTTCGCGTCGACGGCTAACGCGAACACCTATATCTCCAAGCTCATCACCCCGGAGCTCGACGAAAATGATATCCCGACCTGCTGCAAAGACTTCGGCGATATCTCGAAGAACGCCGGTACCGACAACGCGCTCGCCGAGCTAGATGCGTCGATCTCTGGCTTTGGCGCAAGCCTGGCAGGGAGCCTGCAGAACGGTATCGAAGAAGGGAATGTGATCATTCTTTTGGACCATCGCGAGCTCGAAAGTGCTGACGACCCGGACGGTTTCGTGCTCGGCTGGTTGAATGCCAGCTTCGACGGGGCCACGACCTACCAGACGGCTGCTGCAGGGCAGGGACAATTTCTGATCGATCCGGCCTCGTTCATCGCAGGGACGGGCGAGCCCCAGATCAAATTCAACCCGGCGAATATGATGCAGGGCAATCTCACCGCGGGACCGACAGACGTCTCGCTCCTTCTTCCACTCGACTCTGCGTTGCTTGCGGTGACCGTGCAGAAGGCCGAAATTACTGGAGTGGCGACCCTTTCGATGGATGGCGTTTCGTACACCGCCGGCACGATCGCGGGATATATCGCCCTGCAGAATCTCTTCGACGCTCTGAACGAGCTTGCCGCCGCGAGCTGCGGCTGCCTCGGCCTTGGCAATACGCCGCTCTATGAAAACGATGGATTGGGGTGGGACGGCAATTGCGTGAGCAATGTCGGGAACCTCTGCCCCGGTGCAGACCAGGAGATCTGCCGCGTCATCGGTGGAAGCAATGCGTTGAACGGCAATTTCTGCGGAGTGCTTCCGAGCATCTTCGAGAACTCGGCGGATATCGACACGGACGGCAATCCGGATACCTACGAAGCTCTTTCACTCGGGCTCGAATGGATTGGCGTCAACGCCGAAGTCACCGGTATTCTGAACTGAGTCGAGATTGACGCATAGCATCGAAGCCGCGGCCTGCAGCCGCGGCTTTTTTGCGTTGAGATTGCATTTTCGGAGCCGACGTCGTCGACGCCAAATTGGAGCGCCGACGTCCTCGTCGGCAAAGTCACGCCGACTTCGCATCCACGCCCACAGGACAAGAGACCCCCGTACCGCCAAGCCCGCAATATCCGTTGGGATTCTTGGCGAGGTATTGCTGATGATACTCCTCGGCGAAATAGAAATCGTCGGCGTCTATGATTTCGGTCGTGATCTCGCCATAGCCGGCATCGTTTAGCTCCTGTTGATATGCCTCTCGCGAAGCCTCGGCTGCGGCCCGCTGCTCTTCGGAGTAGGTGTAGATGCCGCTCCGATACTGGGTGCCGACGTCGTTTCCCTGCCGCATCCCTTGCGTCGGATTATGGCTCTCCCAGAAGGTCTTCAGGAGTTCGTCGTACGAGATTTCGGACGGATCGTAGACGACTCGCACTACCTCGTTGTGTCCCGTACGACCGCTGCAAACTTCGCGATATGTTGGGTTGGGTGTATATCCCGCGGCATATCCGACGGCCGTGGAGTGGACCCCTTCGAGCTGCCAGAATTTGCGCTCGGCGCCCCAGAAGCACCCGAGACCAAAGACCGCAAACTCGTATCCCTCGAAATCGGAATCAAGGGGTGCATCCAGCACAAAGTGTCTCGCCGGGACCTGTATCGATTCCTCGCGCCCGGGAAGCGCAGCATCGGGTTCGGGCATCTGGCTCTTTTTTGACTTCAGAAAGAACATGAATTCTCCGTGTTGGGGTCGCGGCTGGAACATCCGAGACATAAACAACATTTCATCGCGATTCGATTTAAAACGAGGCTTTCACTACGATCGTCAGCGAGGTCCGAATGTGCTACATGCGGCCTATCCGAATGAATGAGGCTCAGCTGGGCCCAAACACCGAATGACACGCGACGCGCTCGTCGCGAAATCGAGTCGAGGAAAATATGAACATCTGGAAAACAATATTGATGGTGCTGGTTGCCTCAGCCGCTCTCTTGGCCTGCGGAGACGACGACACCAAGAAGAGCCCGGAAGACAATAACGTCAACAACGTGAACAACCTCAATAACACGACCGGTAACAACCAGAATAACACCGGCAACAACACGACCGGCGGCGACAACACGACCGGAAATAACACGACCGGCAACAACACGACCGAAAATAACGTCAACAACACGAATGGCGAAACCAACAACGGAACCGCCAACAATACGACGAATAACGGCACCAATAGCGGTACGAACAACACGAACAACGGCACCAACAACACCACCAATAACCAGACGAATAACAACACGAATACCGCAGACGGCGCCTGCAATAATGACGACGACATTGCCGAACTCGGCTCCAACATCGGGACCATCGAAGAGGCTTCTGCGGACTGCGGCTTTCAGTGCGCGGCCGACGGAGATGTACGTACGTGCGCCGGAATGTGCATCGAAAACACCGAGGGCGTGAACCTCTCGTCAGGTTGCGCAGACTGCTTTGGTGCTGTCGTCGAGTGCATCGTCGACAGTTGCCTGGTGGAATGCATCGCCGGGCAGGACAGCCCTTCTTGTGTCGAGTGTCGCGAAATGAATTGCGACCCCATTTTCGAGATGTGCGCGGGAATCCAGATTCCATGAAACGACTTCTTCTCAACTCGAGGCCGGCCCTGCGGGTCCGGCCTCTTTTATTGGCCCTGACACTTGGCATCGCCTCGTGCTCTCCGGCCGAGGTGAATGGCGGGCGCTTTGTAGTTCTCGATACGAACTCCGAGAGTCAACGCTACAACCTCGAAGAACGATCGATCCCGACGCTTCGTGACGTTGCGTCAATGGATAGCTCGCTGGTCGAAGTCCGAGCCGGGGGCGACCTGGTCGCCACGACCGACGAACCCCAGACCGAGTCGGAGTGGCGAAAGGCATTGCTCGTCGAATCGTCAGAGACACCGGCCGTAGATTACGAAGTGCAGTCTGACCTCGTGGTACCGCTCGACTTTCACACGACGATTCTCTTCACCCTGGCTCACCATATTGAACAGGCATCGCGTTATTTCGAAAGCATTGGTCTCGCTGAGACTGAATCTGTAGGTCGCATACCTCTCTATTATCGGCCTTCGCTCGAAACCGGTCTCTTGCCCGTGCCGGTGCCGATTTTCACGGACAATGCGGCCTATGCATTCACGCTCGACGCTTTCATCATCCCGCCGCGCCTGATGCTAAATGACCTGCCGCTCGCGGCGAATCGGGGCGTGATCGTGCACGAGTACTCGCACGCTGTGTTCAATCGCGTCGTGCATCAGAATCGGCGCGCTCCGGCGTATCTCACCGAGAACTGGGAGCAACTCGCGGTCAACGAGATGCTCTCGCTCGACGAAGGTATTGCCGATATCTTCGGCGCATTGCAGACAGCCGACTCGAACTTCATCGAACCCTCGCTCAGTGATGGCATCGCGCTCGACCGGGATCTCGCTGAATTCCGGGTCTACGATGCCGCCCTGCTCGAAAATGCCGGCACTCGAGACGAGCTCGAGTATAATCCCTATCCGCTGGGATCGGTGCTCGCGTCGGCCATCTGGACCCTTCGCGATGCCATCAGCGACGATGACCTGGGTCGAGCAGTGCTCGGGGCCCTGCGCGTGATTTCGGGGCCCGACGGCACATTCAGGATCACAGACTTCGTGAACGCGTTTCTGATGGTCGTGGCCGCTGATCAGAGGTCGCAGGCGTGCGAGGTCTTTCTCGAGCGCTTTGTAGCTGTCGCCGATGACATTGCCTGCGAGGTTGTACTTTGAAAAACCTCACCCTGGTCGGTCTCGCTTTTGTCGTCGCCTGTCTCCTGTCGCCCGCCGCGTCCGCTCTCGAACGAGAGGTCGACGAAGCCGAAGAGGCTCGGATCAAGGCCTTCTGGGCTCCTGTATTCGCAAGCCCCGAGCACCGTTTCACCCTCGAGCTGGGTTGGGGCGGCTATAACTGGGATGTTGTTGGTACCGGCGTGGCCTCATCAAGCGCGTGGCGCGTATCGACCGGAGCTCGCTTCTGGGATTGGCTCGGGGCGTACCTGACCATCGACTATACCGGCCTCGAAACGCGCGCCGAGCCACTCGAGGTCGACGAAGAGACATGGTTCTTGATGACCAGCTTTGGCCTCGAGCGCTGGTTCGGGGCGCTGCGGCTGCAGGCGATGGGCGAGGTAGGACTCGCGCAGAAATTCGCGACGCTCACTGACGAAGACGATGGATTCTACGAGGCTTCCGAGCTCGCCGGCTCGTTTGGAGGCTGGGCCAATCTCGGCGTCGCTCTCTTCGAGCACGTCTCGGTCGCCCTGGAAGTGGGGGCTCGGGCCCATGACCGCCGATGGGACTCACTGCTCATCCTCGAGATCGGCTGGCTGCTCTGACGCTCGCCTTCGCTTCGATCATCGGTCGGCACTTCCAACGACACGAGTCAAACACACGAGCTACTGTCCCGAGCGCATATTTCATGATTGTGCGACGACCCCGGCCCGGATATTCTCGGCGCACGCAAACGATCCCGACGGGCAAGGAGTGCCCACCGAAAGGAGTCCTGACATGAATAAACTCACGCGCATCTTTGTGTTCTTCGCACTGATGACTCTGGCCACGGGCTGCATCGGCAGCACCACCTATCACACGGCAACTCCCATCGAGAAAGGAGAACTCGAAATCGGGGTCATGCCAGGCGTCTACGGAGTGACCTCAGACGCCGGGTCGGTCGTATTGCCTCAGGTGGGTTTTGGACTGCGAACCGGTGTCGCTGACAACATGGATTTTGGAGTCCGAATCAACGGCGTCACGGTCACGACTGACCTCAACATCGCGTTGGTGAACGAAACGGACTTCGCCTTTTCGATCGATCCCGCGCTGACGGCGTTCTTTTTTTCGGTGGGCGATGGCTCACTGCTCTGGATTTTCGCCGAGGTCGGCCTGCTGGCCGATGTCATAAAGAATGACGCGATGACCATGACCCTCGGTTTGAAGCCTGGCTACACGTACGTCAGTGTGGGTGCCGAGAGCGAAAACGAAGAGGTGACTGCCTCGGGTGATGGATTCACCGTCGGGCTGACTGCAGGCCTTAAGTTCAAAGTGACCGAGTCACTGTCCATCATGCCAAGCGTCGACGTCTTGACCCCAGTCGAGAATTTCGGCGAGGGACTGATCTTCAATGCGGGCGTCGGAATCCTGTTCTGAGCAGCCCAGAGTCTCTCGAGGCCGAGCCGTCGAGCTCGGCCTTTTTAGTTTGACTCGAGAGCGTCTCGGTCAACCATCCAACTCAGCGGCGACGTCGTCCGAAAGCTCCATGTTATGATAGACGTTTTCGACGTCATCATCGTCTTCGAGCACATCGATGAGCCTCATGTTCTGTCGCACCTCAGAGAGCGAAGGCTCGACATCATTGTCGGCGATCATCGTGATTTCATCCGAGAGAAAATCCTTGTAACCAGCTTTGACAAACGCGTCACGGACGGCATGAAAACTGGTGCTTTCCATCGTCACCGTCACCACACCGTCTTCGCTGACAACGTCATCGGCTCCGGCCTCGAGAGCTTCCATCATCAACTCGTCGAGGTCGTCGACTTCGTTTTCGGAGAGCGTGATGATGCCTTTGCTCTGGAACATCCACGCCACGCATCCATTCTCTCCCAGGTTGCCTTCGTGCTTGGTGAAAGCATGCCGAATATTGCCAACGGTGCGATTCTTATTATCGGTCGAGCCCTCGAGGAAGTACGCGACACCACCGGGGCCGTAGCCCTCGTAGCTGAAATCCGTGTACGTCACGCCTTCGAGCTGCCCGGTCGCCTTGAGAATCGCCCGCTCGATATTCTCATTCGGCATGTTCGCGTCTTTCGCCTTCTGGATGTAGAGGCGAAGCTCGGGATTCATCTCGGGATCTCCCCCACCGCGACGTGCCGCCGAGGAGATCTTTTTGACGATCTTCGAGAAAATTTTGCCGCGCTTGGCGTCTTCGCGCGCCTTTTTATGCTTGATGTTGGCCCATTTACTATGTCCGGCCATCGGAAACTCCCTTGGAATCAGCCATCTGGACACGCGTAAATATCGTGTCGCAAGCCGCGATTGCAAGCTCGGCGACGAGACGGCCTCAGAGCGACTCGAGAATTTGACTCACAGTCTCTTCGGCATCACCGAAACACATCCTCGTGTTGTCGCGAAAGAAGAGTGGATTGGGCACGCCCGCGTACCCCGGCGAGAGGCTTCGCTTGAAGACGATGACACGCTCGCCTTTCCAGACATGGAGTTGAGGCATCCCGTAGATGGGGGATTCGCGGTCGACGAGCGCATCGGGATTGACGATATCGTTCGCACCGATGGTCAGAACGACGTCCGTTTCGTCGAACTCGGGGTTGATCGTCTCGAGCTCTAGAACTGTCTTGTAGGGAATATCGGCCTCTGCCAGGAGCACGTTCATATGGCCAGGCATTCGCCCGGCGACCGGGTGAATACCAAATCGCACCGAGATGCCCTTGTCCCTCAGCCGTTTGGCGAGCTCGCTGACTGCATGCTGAGCGCGTGCCACCGCCATCCCGTATCCCGGAACAATCACCACGCTCTTCGCCTCGACGAGTGTCCTTGCGACTTCTGGAGGACTCACCGAGATGGCTTCTCCCTGCTCTGTATCGACCGAGCCTCTCGCATCTGAGCCACCGAATCCCCCGAGCACGACGTTCCAGATCGAGCGGTTCATGCCGCGACACATCACAATGCTCAAGATCGCGCCCGACGACCCAACGAGCGCCCCCGTCACGATGAGAAGATCGTTCGAAAGCATGAATCCCGCGGCAGCGGCCGACCAACCCGAATAGCTATTCAGCAGAGAGACGACCACGGGCATATCGGCGCCACCAATTGCCAGCACCAGTTGGATTCCCAGCACCGAGGCGATAGCGACGTTGATGAGTAAGAGATTCAGTCCCATCGCAGGATCGCTTTCGCGGACAAAAAACACGGCGACGACGACGAGTCCAACAACGAGCGCGAGATTTACGAGATGGCGTGCTGGTACGAGGAACGGTGCCCCACTCAACCTGCCCGAAAGTTTTCCCCATGCGATGGCTGAACCGGTGAAGGTCAGCGCGCCGATCGATACGGCGAGATAGGTCTCGATCAGATGGATAACGTGGGCGGCGCCTTCGGTCGCAGCCGCAGGCTCGATGAAATTGGCAAAACCCACCAGCGTCGCGGCAAGGCCCACGAAACTATTCAAGATGGCGACCATCTCGGGCATTGCGGTCATCGCCACTCGCGACGCCGCAAAGACACCGATGGCCGCACCGACGACAAGAGCCCCCACGGCGTAGGGCCACGCAAAATCAGCCCCCGAAAGAAAGGTCACGGCGAGAGCCAGGGCCATACCGATGATGCCGTAGACGTTGCCGCGCTGGGCGGTCGAAGCCCTCGAAAGACCGCCAAGACTCTGAATAAACAAGAGCGCAGCGACCAGGTAGCCAACCGTCTGGAGCGATGTCGAAATCATGAAACCCTCAATCCAAACGGAACATGTCGAGCATGCGCTGTGTCACGAGAAACCCGCCAAAGATATTGATGCTCGCGACGACGATGGCCACTACCGAGAGAATCAGAACGACCTGATCAGTGTCGACGGTGGCCTGAACGATACCGCCCACGATGATAATGCCGCTGATCGCATTCGTGACACTCATCAGCGGCGTATGAAGCGACGGTGTCACATTCCAGATCACCTGCCAGCCCACGAGACACGCGAGGATGAAAACAGTGACGTGCTGGATGAACTCACCCGGCGCGTAGAGACCAATCACGGCGAGGACGGCTGCGACAACCAATGTCGCGATGCCCTGGCCGAAACCCGATTCGCGCTCTTGCTCTCCGCCGCTCTCCTGTACCTCGTGACCCGCACTTTCGTCGGACGACGCATCAGGATCGGGCCTTTTGAGCATTTCGACCTCTGGCGGAGGCCACATGACTTCGCCATCATGGGCAACGAGCATTCCGCGAATCAAGTCGTCGTCGAGGTCGATTGCAAAGCCGTCTCGCGCCATCCATTTCAATAGATTCAGGATGTTCTGCGCGAAAAACTGGCTCGCATGCCCCGGCAGTCGGCTCGTCAAATCGGTATAACCGACGATACGAACCCCCTGATATTCGACGACCTCGTCGGGTCGGGTGAGCTCGCAATTGCCACCGTTCTGCGCGGCGAGGTCGATGATGACACTTCCTGGCCGCATCGCTTCGACCGCGTCGCGAGTGATCAAGAGCGGAGCCCGCCGTCCCGGAATGTTGGCCGTGGTGATGATCACGTCGGTATCGGGCGCCTCTGCTTCGAAGAGCGCGCGCTCGGCCTCGATGAAGGCATCACTCATCGCTTTTGCGTATCCGCCTTCGCCTTCGCCCGATTCGTCGAATTCCAGAGGCAAAAACTCAGCGCCAAGACTCTCGACCTCTTCTCGCACAGCGGCTCGAGTATCGAATGCCTTGACCCGAGCCCCCATATCACGAACGGCTGCGACCGCGGCCAGCCCGGCCACACCGGCGCCGATTACGAGCACATTCGCGGGCCTGGTCGATCCGGCGGCGGTAAACTGCTGGCTCATGTAGCGGCCGAATTCATACGACGCCTCGACCACCGCGCGGTAGCCGGCGATCGCTGCCATCGACGAAAGTACGTCCATGGGCTGGGCCCGAGAGATACGTGGGATCGCGTCGAGCGCCAGCGCCGTGATACCGGCCTCGGCATACTTCTGGGGGAGCTCCTCGTTTTGGCGCGGCCAGAGAAGCGCGATGACCGTTGCCCCTTCGCGCAGTACATCGAATTCCTCATCGGTCGGGCCCCGCACCTTGATCACGACATCAGCTGCGAAGGCCTCTTCTCGCCCGACGAGCACTGCCCCGGCGTCTTCATAGAGCCGGTCTGGAAATTGAGAGGCAGCGCCCGCCCCTGACTCGACCCGCACTTCGAAATCCAACTCATTGAGGGCATCGACGAGCTCGGGAGTCAGCGCAACTCGACGCTCACCCTTCGTAATTTCGCGCGGCACGCCGATCGTCAACTTCATGGTCTTCTCCGAGCTGTTCTCACACCATTAGACGCGTCAGACCTCTGCGCGATACAATTCATTGTCATTTGATGGCGCGACGACATCGTCAAAAGACGGGACATTCTATGCAAATTCAAAGATTCATCGTCGCCCTCGTAAGCGTGCTCTTCATTGCATGCGGAGACGAAGACGGCCGCGGTGCGCCCGACGCAGCGTCGGATATGCCTTCGTCGGACATGCTCATCGTCGACGCGGGGGATATGGCATTGCCAGACCTCGGCCTCGATGCTGGCTCTCGGGATCTGGGAGGCGATGCGAACGTCGATGCAGGTGGAACGTCCGACGTAGGCCTGCCAGACGTAGGGGTGGATCAGGGCATGGACGTGGGTCCCGACCTGCCCGGCGGGCCACTCGGCTCGTTGATGGGCGAGTGCGGCGAAATCGACATGGTCGAGATCGAATCGACAGAGTCGTTCGTCTTCGCCAATTCGATCGATTTCGGTGAAGACCCCTACGACGAAATCGATTTCATGCGGCTTTCGGCGGGAGGCCAGGAGATCATCAACGACGGCAATGCTGGCGGAAGCTCACTTCTCTCTGAAGTCTTTGCATACGAAGTACTCGCGAGATGCGAGATGGCGATGTTGCTGAAAACCGAGAACGAAATCGTCTATGACATGCAGGGCAAAATCACCGATCTCCTGGTCGAAATCGACGCGTATAAGATCGGCGTGAGTGTCACGCGAGCCGTCGCCTTCCCGCGCGAGTCTGAATACCCTGTTTCGCAGGCACAATCTCTACTCGAAGGCAAGCTTGCAGACATCCAGGAATCTTCTGAAAACGTCGCTGCCGTAGATGCGTGGGAGAAGCAGATTCTGCATGTGATCGCCGACGAAACAAGACATCGCGACTCACTCGTCACCGCGCTTGGACAAATCGACTCATCGACGCGCGCCGACACCCTGGTCGTCATCACCGTCTCTGAGGGCTCGGACGACTTTCTCTACTGATTGAGTCCCGTAGTTGCCCGCGTTCGAGCAACTTGCTAGTGGTCTATCTCAAACTCAGAGGATCGAGCGATGAGCGACTCGGACACGAAAAATCAGCGAGGCAGCAGCACGCAGGCGGTTCACGGCGGTCAGGCCCATTGTCATTAGCATGGCGAAATTAGGACCCCCGTAATCGCGACCGCGACCTATCTCTTTGGCAAAACGGGCA
>CAYFTY010000066.1:0-10633 GCA_964346045.1 uncultured Bradymonadales bacterium
ATGTTGTCCGATCCTTTTTTGACGAGCACTTTGACGAAGCCCTCGGTTTCGCCGGACCCGGAGAGGGTGCTGAACTCGCCAGGTCGGGTGCGACTGGCATCGACGGCGACATTCCGGTGAACACCGGTGGTGGTCTGATTGCTTTCGGTCACCCGGTTGGAGCTACAGGCGTCAAGCAGGTACTCGAGGTTTATCGACAGATGAAAGGTCTCTGCGGTGATTACCAGATCCCCGACAAGCCTACGGTCGGTCTGACCGCCAATATGGGCGGAGACGACCGCACGTCGGTCTGCATGACGTTCCGTAACGTCGGTTGAAAAAGATCGTTTTGGAGTCGACCCCGTCTCGTTCCGAGGCGGGGTTTTCTTTTGTCGTCTGACGCCTTAGCGCTTGCGTCGAAGTGAAGAGTCGAGTGTGGTAACGTTCACGGTCGAGGTGCCTCGGATGCGTTCAAAGGTCATCATCCCAGTGGGGGTTCTGCTCGCGACGATGTGGTCGTCCCAGCTCGAAGCGCATGATCACGCGTGCCTGCCGGCGACGTGCGATCCGCCGGTCTTCGCGCATGCCAGTGTCGACCCCAGATTCGAGCTCGTGCGGTCCCAGTTGACCCAGTTCGGGTCGGCTGCCCCATTTCTGGGGCCTGGCATCACGGGCGTGGTGCCCGATGCAATCCCCGCCAGTCTTCGTTTCGATCGAATCCTCGACCCGCGAAGCGTCGAGGCGATCGCATCTTCTGGAATCGAATTCATCCGTCACCCTGATGGCGACTTGTCTCGGGTCGGCAAGATATACCGGGCGAGTGTTCCGCTCGGCTCGGTGTCTCGATTGCGAGAGTTACCCCATCTGATCAGGGCCGAGGTCGAATGGTCGCCGATCCTCCTCTCTCCGCTCGAGGTCACCGGCGACGCAGTCGGCGCGAGTGCTGCGCGCCTGCGACCCGATGAATTGGCGGTCGACGGAAGCGGCACTCTCATCGCGAATATCGACTCGGGCGTCGATATCTTCCACCCCCATTTTTTCTTTGCCGATGGCGGGTATTTCGAGTGGCTCGACGTCGACGAAAACCAGCGATTCGACCCGGGAGTCGACGCGGTCGATCTCGATCGCGATGGCGAAGACGACCTCAACGAAACGTTGCGACTGCTCGACGCGACCTTTCTCGACCGTCGGGACACCTCGGAATTCGAAAATGACGACGACATACTTCAGCCCCGGCTCGACTGGCTCTACGCTGACCAGAATAGCGACCGAGAACGCAATCGAGGGCGTGAGGCGGGCTTTACCGAAGAAGACGGTGCGTACGGTGAAGCCATTTTCGTAGTCGATGATGTCGACCGAGACGGAGTTTTGGAGCCCGGCGAAAAGCTCGTACGGCTTGGGACCTCGAAGATTCGCAAGGTCGTGATTGGCGAACGCGTCTACCGTCGCGGCCAGAATCTCATCGACTTGCGCTCAGACGAGCGTTTTTCGGAAAGCAATCACGGGACGGGAGTCATGAGCATCGCGCTCGGTGGACAGGCAGGGTTTCACAATCGGGCCGGTCTGGCTCCGGGAGCAGAGGGGCTGGTGTACGTCGTCCGCCGCAATGAAGATGTGAGCGCTGACTTTTTCGACGAGAGCGGCCAGATCGCAGCCATCGAAGACGCGATTTTGGAGGGCGCTGATCTGATACTCCACGAATGGACGAATCCCTTTGCAGCCCCTCAGGACGGTTCGACGAATGTCGAGGCTGCGATGGATCAGGCGCGTCTGGAGGGCGTTGCTCAGATCAATCCGCTCGGAAACCTGAATCTTTCCGAGAAGCATATCGAGTCTTCGCTGGCCCCCGGGAACGCGACGGAGCTGGATTTCGAGGTCGAGGGGGCCTACGAATTGCGCGGTGAGACGTTCCCATACTCGATTGTCTATCTCTCGCTGCAGTGGTTGTCGTCCGACGATCTTTCGCTCACGGTGGTGAATCCCGAAGGGGTCGAAGTACCGATCGTATACGGCGCCGATCCGATCTCGGTTGGGGCCGAAGATAGTGTTCAGGCCACCCTTGATCTGACGCCTCGAGCGAGCCGCCATGCATTCCTGATGCTCTGGAGTTCGGATACCGAGTCGCAGTCTGTGATGCAGGGGACGTGGAAGATCCGCATCGAGGGTGCTTCGAGTCAGGGTAAAATTTTTGGGCGGGTTTCGGACTTTTTTTCGGGGTGGTCGCCGGGCGTTCGCTGGGCCGAGCCAACTTCGGGAACCTCGACTGCCGTGCATCCCGCAACAGCGGATTCTGCCCTTGGCGTTGCGGCATTCGCGGGTCGATCGGACGATCTGAGCTGGGATATGTCCCGGCGTGGTGAATTGCGCAACTATTCGGGTCGGGGGCCACGCTTCGACGGGCTGCCTCTCGCTGATATCGCTGCACCCGATGATCCCTTTGCGGCTCTTGCGGCGACCGATGCTCTGCTCGACGTAGGTTGGGGTCAAACGTGGTTTGCGAGTTTTGGAGGAACCAGCGGCGCCGGCCCACATGTCGCAGCGACCTATGCTCTTTTGCGCGAGGCCTATCCGAGTGCCACCGTCGACGAACTCGAGGCGCGAATTCGCAACGGAGCCCGCGTCGAGATGCTCGAGCCCGATCTGGGTGCGCCGCCGAATCGGGGCTGGGGAGCAGGAAAGCTCGATGCGTACCGAGCCATCTACGACGCAGATCCACCACGAGTCGACGGGCCACCTGTGGTCATGGTCGAAGCCATGCGCGCAGATGAGATGCTGCGCGTGGATGCATCAGCAAGTCGTGATCCGCAGGAGCTGGAACTCTCGTTTCGATTTGACCTTGGCTACGATGGCGTCTGGGAGACCGAGTGGCAGTCATCGCCCGTCTATGAAGCCGAGACGGAGGCAAATCTCGTGCGCCTCGAGGTTCGGAATGCGGGTGGTGCCAGTGCAGGAGCCATCGTGTCTGCGACTGCCGAACTGGACGGCTCCATGGAGCCAGGGGCGCCAGACATGGGAAATGATGGCACGCCTGGGGCTCCGCCTGAACATGACGGGTGCTCGGCGATTCAGGGAGAGGCGAAATCTCCGCTCTTAGGGCTTCTGGCTCTGGGAATGATGGGTGTAGTTCGCCGCCGTCGTGGGCGTATCTGAGTCGCTTTTCGACTCGTATGCGGCTGGCCCGGGTCGGAGGTGGCGGATTCTGAAGACGCATGACGAGACCGACTCGAGGAGCGATTTCTTCCAAATCCACAGGAATTCGTGGTAGGTTCGCCATCATTGAGACATGTGGCAGGCGTGAAGCGTATGGCGGATACATTCGGCAAATACGAGCTCATTCGCAAGATTGCGTCGGGAGGAATGGCCGAGGTTTTCCTCGCTCGTCAATCCGGTGACATCGGCGGGTTTTCTAAGACAGTGGCGGTCAAGCGCATCTTTGCGCATCTGGCTGATGAGCCGGACGCCAAGAATCGGGTCTTCGATGAAGCCCGTATTGCGGCGAATTTCAATCATCCGAATATCGTTCAGATCTATGAGCTCGGCGAGGAGGGGGATCATCTCTACATCGCGATGGAGTACGTGCACGGTCGCGACCTCAAACGAATCATCGAAGCGGGACTCGAGAACGAGAACCTGCTCTCGATCAACATGGCGGTAAGCATCGTCGCCGAGGCTGCGGCGGGGCTTGGCTACGCGCACCGCCAGACCGACGAAGATGGAAAGGCGATGAACGTGATTCATCGCGACGTTTCGCCACAGAACGTGCTCGTGAGCGCTGAAGGGCACGTCAAGCTCTGCGATTTCGGAATTGCCAAAGCCGAGGACCGCCTCGGACACACCAAAGAAGGGCAATTCAAGGGCAAAGTCGCCTATATGAGTCCCGAGCAATTCGACACGACGCTGATTGATCAGCGCACCGATATCTATTCGCTCGGCGTGGTGCTCTATGAAGCGACGACCGGTCAGAAGCTCTATCAAGGCGAGACCGACATGGAGGTCATCGCGCTTCTGGCTCGCGGAGAATTCAGCGCTCCTTCGGAGGTGTCTTCGGGTTATCCGACCGATCTGGAGAAAATCGTTTTGAGAGCGATCGCCCGAGACCCCGAAGAGCGATACTCGTCGGCGGAAGAGCTGCAGGGCGATCTCGAGGATTGGCTCGAAGCCAATCAGGCTCGATCGAGCTCGGCACAGATTGCGCGGTACGTTCGCAATCTTTTTCCCGACCTCAACGAGCCCCTTCGCCTCTCGGGCGAGTTCAAGGCTGTCTCGCGTGATGATGTCCCTGACGAGCCGCTCGATGAAGAATTCGACGCACCTCCCACCGTACTTGTTGACGCAGACGAGAAGGCGCGAAAGGACGCCCCCGAACCCTCGGTCGACGAAGTATTTGCCGGCGCCGAGCAAGACTCGGGACATAAAGTTCTGATCTCGAGGGATTACGCCGACGAAGCTGATCCCATGGCTGACGTAGATCCAACGGTCTCGATTCCCGAAGAGGAACTCGAGTCAAAGCGCAAAGAATGGGCTTCGGACTCAGGTGACGAAAGCAAGCCAAAACCGACCTCGGCGAAAGCCGGTCCACCTGGCAAGACAGGGCCGCCCGCGGGCGCGTCGTTGCCCGGTCCACCGAGGGCTCGCGCTCCGGTACCGGCGGCAACCCAATCCGACCCAGATCCTTTGGACGATACGATCGTCGCAGATGTTCCGATGCCCGGGGTGAGCCGTCCCGAGACCGACCCTGAGCGAGCTGCTGGAGATGCGCAACCGGCCGAGAGTGCTACCTCGGCACCGAAGCCTGGTCCAGCTTCTGCAACGAAACCAGTGTCCTCGCCCTCGCCAGGTGCGACGCCACCGGCCAAGGCAGGACCGCCGACCAGCGGTGGCCCTCGTGCAAGTAGCCCTCCCAGAACGAGTGGCCCTCCGCAGACGAGTGGTCCTCCGAAATCGGGTGGTCCCCCGGCAGCCGCATCTTCTCGGACGCCAGCTGCTTCGAGCCCGGACCTCGCCCCGTCAGACCTCTCGGTCGACGACTGGACGCCCCAGAAGGGCAAGACCGGCATCTACGCAGCGATCGGGTTGGTCGGGTTCATCTCGGTTTTGTTACTCGTCTTTGTGATCAACGCCGCCGACGAAAACGAACTCAAGAAAGAGGTCGAAGCCAGGCAGATCGATCCGGCGCTGCTCGAAGACGACGCTCAGCCTGAGATTCCAACCGTGACCGTCGCCGCAGAGAGTACGCCTGCGGGTGCGCACTTCGTGGTGAACAACGTTCCGGCCGAGAAAGAAGGCGGTGCCCTGGTCTTGCGTGAGGGGGTGACCAATGAAGTCACAGCCGTGATGGACGGGTATGAGCCCCAGCGTACATTTGTCGAAGGCACCGCGTCAGCAAGCCCGATCCGATTCGAAATGGTGCCTCATGAGACCCAAAAGACGGCTTCGCTTGCGATCGTCACCGAACCGAGGGAAGCGCGAATCTGGCTCAACGGGAAGGAGATGGGCATGACGCCGAACACCCTCAACGATCTGCCGGTGGGCGTCGAGCATCACGTCTACCTCGAGAAATCCGGCCGCTTTGGCTACTCGGGCTTGATTCAACTCGTTCCGGGCAGCGAAAACCTGATCAAGACCGAGTTACCGAAACTGGAGAGCCCCCGGAAGAATTACGTCGAGGTGCGTTATCAGGCGATTCCTCGGGGCACGGTGGTCTACGGACAGAACGGAATCATGGGCTCGACCCCCTTTCTGAAAAACACGACGCGTCCCGGTTTCGTCGAGGTCGAATTCCAGGATCCCGATCACCGCTCGCAGAAGCATAAGATTGCCCTCGAGCGCGTCGGGACGATCGAATTGCGTCCGTTTCTCGAGCCCATGAAACGCGAGAGCGGCACCGTCGATGTCGAGGTCGCCGCGGACGGAGCCACTCTTTATATCGGCAACAATGAATACGGGACCGAACCGGTCTCGAAGCTGAAGCTCAAAGAAGGAAAGCACCGGGTGATTGTCGAGTATCTGGGCCAGCGCCTGCAGGGGATCATCGAGGTCTATCCCAACGCCCACACCGCCTACATGATCAACATCGACGGTGAAACGTTGACGGCGCAAAAGGTCGCCAACTGATCGGAGAGCCAGCCTTCAGGCATCCATATCACTGAGATCGTCGCGCGTGAACGCCACGCGCAGGGCGTTGGCAATGGCCGCGAGGTCTATCCCCTCCTGTGCCAGCGCGCCGGCGACCGGCGGCAACAATCCGAACGCTGCGAAGCCCATACCGATGACACTCAGTGCCATGCCTCCGACGGCGCTCTGCATAGCGATGCGTCGAAACCGAATCCCAATATGCATGAGCTGGTCGACGCGCTGCAGTGAGGGCTCGAGAATGACGGCGCCCGCCGCTTCGGTGGTGGCTTCGTGACTCTTTCCCATGGCGATCCCGACAGTCGCAGTCATGAGTGCCGGTGCGTCGTTTACGCCGTCGCCGACATAGATCGTCGGGCCTCGCTCGGTCTCTTTACGCACGATCTCGACTTTTTCTTCGGGGCTTTTCTCGGCGTAGATTTCTTCGATGCCGACGTGTTTTGCCAGATATTCGACTTCGGAGAGTCGGTCGCCCGAGATGATCATCACCCGCTCGACCTCGTGTCGGGGTTGGAGATGGTGCACAAAACCTGGTCCTTCGCTGCGCGGGGCGTCATGGAAACGAATGGTGGCCGCATAGCGGTCGTCGAGCATGACGACGCATTCGAGACCGGCCTCGACGGGGGGTATCAGGTCGACATCGGGATGCTCGGCTCTGGCGAGTTTGCTGCGGCTCGTAATCTTGACCTCACGTCCGCTGACCTCGGCTGTCAGACCTTCACCGGGCTTTTCACTGAGACGGTCGACGTCCTCGAGGTCCAGATCTCGTTCTCGGGCAGCTTCGACGATCGCCGTGGCCAGTGGATGTTTCGAGAAGCGCTCAACGCTTCCGGTCAGTCGCATCACTTCGTCGCTCGAGAACCCTTCAGCTGTCTCAATCTCAGTCACGGTCGGTGTCCCCAGCGTCAGCGTCCCGGTCTTGTCGAGAATCAATGTCCTACACTGGTCAATTTGCTCGAGCACACGCGTGTCTCGGATGATGATGGCTTTTTTGGCCGCGAGCGAAATCGCGCCGACAAGAGCAGTGGGGATGGCGATCAAAAGAGGGCAGGGCGTGGCCACCACGAGCACCGCGAGAAAGCGCACCGGGTCTCCGCTAAAAAACCATGCGATCAGCGCGATCGATACCGCCAGCGGTGTGTAATACGCGCCGAGCATGTCGGCGAGTCTCCTGATCTCGGGCCGCGACTGCTCGGCCTCTTCCATAACCTCCATGATCTTTGCGTAGCGTGACTCGCGTGCCCGCCTCGTCGCGCGAATGGTCAGGCGGTCGTGGCCGTTGATGGCCCCCGAAATGACGCTCGAGCCGGGTGCCTTGGAGACCTCGTATGGCTCTCCCGTGAGATAGGACTCATCCATTTTCCCACGTCCTTCGATGACCTCGCCATCCACAGGCGCGATCTCGTTCGGCATGACGACAAGGGTGTCGCCAATCTCGACCTCGTCGATTCCGACATCCTCGAGTTTGCCTTCAGAGCGGCGGTGGGCCATCGACGGCATTCGCGAGGCGAGGGCCCCGAGCACAGAAGAGGCGCGCCCCATCGCATATTCTTCGAGCGTCTCCCCCCCAGAGAGCATCAAGACCACGATCGAGCCTGCGAGATATTCACCGAGAATCACCGCGGTGACGATCGAGATACCCGCCAGCAGATCGGCGCCGAATTCTCGTGCCCAGACCTGTTTGATCAGCGTCCAGACCAGCGGTGTTCCGCCGAGAGCAAGGACGACGAAAAGAGGCCAGTTGGCATAGGCGTTGTCGAGTCCGTAATGCATCACGAGATACGTTCCGATGCCGACGAGGGTCGTCAGCGCGATCCAGAACTCGAGATGCTTCGTAATGGCTTTTCGCTCTTGCATGTTCGAACTCGGAATCGATGGTACACTACGCGGGTACCTAGCCTACGCTTCAAAGGTTCGCTGGTGAAATCCCATTATCGAGTTCTTCTATTCGTTGCGTTTTTCGCGCTCGCCGCCGGTTGCTCAGCCGACGGATCGCCCTCCACGCCGACCCGAAATAACGCTGAAGAGATGGATATGGGCGACACCGACGAGAACGATGCCAACAATACCGTGAATCATCAAAATAACGAGGCTGATATGAACATCGACCCTCCGGATATGCCGATGGGGACATGTCAGGTCGATGGCTGTGAGCAGGGGCTTGTCTGCAATACGTCGAACGGTCTCTGCCAGGCGTGTGAGTTCGATGAGGAGTGCGGAGAGGATGCGACCTGCGATCGCGGACAATGCGTCTGCGACCGCGGGTTTCACTTTTGCGGCGATACTTGTGTCGACAGCAGTGCCGTCGAAACCTGCGGTAACCGATGCGAAGTTTGCCCGACTCCGACCGGAGGAGAGGCGGCCTGCGAGAGTGAGGTCTGCACCGGAACCTGTCGCGGAAACTCGGTCTATGATGCCGATGCGAATGCCTGCGTGGGATGCGTGATGAATGACGACTGCACCGATCGGCTCAATTCGGTCTGCGATAACGGAGCCTGCACTGGCTGCACGGACAACTCGGGCTGCTCGCACCTTGCGGATACACCGGTCTGCGATACAGATGTCAGCCGATGTGTCGAGTGTGTCGGTGATGATGATTGTGGCGGGAATTCGTGCAACCTGGTCACGGGAGAGTGCACTCAGACTGCCGTGGGCTCGCTGACGAATTGCGAGGCGTGTGAGGCCAATAGTGAATGTCCGAGTGGCTTTGAATGCGTACCGATGTTCTTTGACGGGCAGGTTCGCAATAGCGCTTATTGTCTCGGTGTGAAGAGCGGTGACTGCCCGGATCCCGGATTCGCAACGGAGATCACGAGGCCCAACATCAGCTCGACGAGCGAGTCTACCTATTGCGGAATCAATGAGTCGTTGGCCACCTGTGAGGCAGTCCTCGATTATAGCAATCCGTGCAGTACCAATGCAGATTGTGGGGCGCCGGGGCTCGATGATGGCTACTGTACAGAAAATCTCGAGTTCGAGCCGGTGGTCGGGTGCTCGTATGAGTGCAGCTCGACGAATGAATGTACGTCCGGGATCACCGGCTTTGTGGTTTGTATGGGTGGTGATCAGGGAGTGTCGGTTTGCGGAGGAGTATAGCCGCCATCCTGCTCGCACTCGCGTTCGTGAGTTGCGATGCCGAGCGCGAACCTTGCCTCAATGACACGGATTGTTTCGTGGGCGAGGTTTGCTCGGAGCAGCAGTGTGTCTTCGTCGGCGTCGAGTTGGATGTTGGTGCCGACGTATCGGTTGACATGAACGACGCGGTCGATGCAGCCCGAGATTTGCCCTCGGCCGATTGTCGTGTCAATCCCGGCGTCTGTGGCGACCTGGCGTGCAATTCGAGCACGGGCGATTGCTTTGTTTGCGAATTCGATCGTCAGTGCGGATCGGATGCAGTCTGCTCGAACGGCGCGTGTGAATGCGTCGCAGGCTTCCATCGCTGCGACGGGATATGCGTATCCGACGATGATCCCGAGAATTGTGGCGCGGCCTGTACCCGGTGTCTTCCTGACCCCAATGGCGCGCCCATCTGCATCGATGACGAGTGTGGAGTCGCATGCGCCGAAGGCTTCTTTGAATGCGGCGAAGATTGCCCGCAGGGAGTGCGTTGCATCGAGTGCGAAACCGACCTCGACTGCGATTCCGACGCCCCCGTCTGTGAAGCCGGTTTTTGCATGGGATGCTCGAGCTCGAATGACTGCGTGCGCTTTCTCGACGCGCCGATTTGCGAAGTCGGCTCGTGCGTCGAGTGCACGCCTGACGAGCGCGATGCCTGTGGCGAATTCTCGTGCAACGCCATCACCAATAGGTGCACAGATACTCAGACGCGCTCGAAAGACACCTGCGATTCGTGTTTGGCCGACGAAGAGTGCCAGCTCGATCAGAAATGCATCCCGATGGAGTTCGCAGGGGCGGCACGCCCGGGCGGTTTTTGCCTCGATACTCCTGATCCCAACCCTGGCTGCGGCTCCCCATTCCCCATCGAGGTACGTCGGGTGTCTCTTTCGGGATTTCCACAGAGCTCGTATTGCACACTCAATGAAGATCTCGCGACGTGCGAGGCCTGGCAGGATTATGGCTTCGTTTGCGACGAGCCCGAAGACTGCGGCGCTCAGGACGTGGCCGACGGATTGTGCAAGCCATTCAATGGCCTCGACCGTTGTACCTATGGTTGCAACGCCCCCAATCAGTGCGGTGGAGGTGCGACCTGCGCGTCGACCTACTGTCGAGACAACTAGCTGGCATTTTTGCATCCCACACCACCGGCCGCGAATCTAAAGGAGGCTTCGAAGGGAGGCTTCAGGATGAACCGACTCGTTTTTGTGTGCCTCACGACACTGGTATTTACTGCCTGCTCGTCTGAGGAAGAAAAAGGACAGTCAAAGAGCGGGCCCCCGCCCGGGGCGGTGGTGTCGATCGCGACGATCGACGAGACGTCCCTCATTGAAACAAGGCAATTTTTGGGTGAGGTCGAGAATGCCGAGTCTACCATCCTCGCAGCCGGCGGCTCAGGGACCGTGAC
>CAYFTY010000067.1:0-10555 GCA_964346045.1 uncultured Bradymonadales bacterium
AGATTTACGTCACGGCGAGCCGCCTCGCCGTTGACGCCTCCGCTGACCCAGGGCGGGAATATGGCGCAAACGACCGTGAATCAGGAAGCCGTAGAATTGAATTGCTACCTCGTTGCGCTGCTCGAGAGCGCTCCTGGTTTTGTCTACATCAAAGACGATAGAGGGCGGATTGCCGCGATCAGCCAATCGCTGGCTGAGGCGCTCGGGTACCAGAATTGGCGCGATCTCGTCGGGAAGAATAATTTCGAGATCTTTCCCGAAGAAATGGTCCGAGATTATTTCGTTTCAGACTGGCAGGTCATGGAAAGCTGCGAAGCTACCCTCAAAGAATCTCCTTACGTGAATGCAGATGGTGAAGAACGCTGGGTGCGTGACTTAAAAGGTCCGCTGCTGGACGAAGATGGTCACGTCGTCGGTGTGATCGGAATCTCGACCGATGTCACCGAGCTCATCGAAAAAGAGAAGACCGTGATCGAAGAGCGTGCGCGGCTTCGCGCGGTGATCGACACCATCCAATCGCCACTCTTCATGAAAGCCGAGGATGTTCTGGGCGGAGATGGTTTTGCCCATCGGTGATGCGATGGCTGAAGATTCGACAACATGCCGTCGAACGCGGGAGTTCCCGCACCGAAATCGAGGCTCTGATCCAGCGATTTTGCGACGAACTCGAACGCGTCGAAGAAGCCATCGAGTCTGTGCTCTCCTGAATGACTCACATCGTCGCTCAGTCACTCACGGGTGACAACTCGAGTTGCCAGTCGGCAGGGTCCGGAGACCCTACTTGCCGGCTCTCGTGGGCGCCCCGGTGTTTCTTTTTGTTGTAGTCTGTTGATTTCATTGGCCTTTATTTTTTGTGTGATTTCGGCACGGCTTATGCAAAGATCTAGGCCAGATGCCGAATCAACTGCTCTTTTGGAAAGGCACATGATGAATGCGCTCAAATGGATCTGCCTCGCTGCTGGACTCTCCCTCGCTGCATGCGGCAGTGATAGTGATAGCTCTGGAACGGTCGTAAATACCGATATCGATGATTGCAACGGTGGCAAATGCGATATCATTGGCGAAGATGATCGAGCCGATGAGTTCTCGGGTGAAGTGACCGAAACGCTGCGTGAAATCGCGAGTTCCACCGCGATGCTCATCGCGAACGAATCACTCGTCGAAGACGGCGACTTCGTGGGTATCGAGGCCCAGACCCTGGGCGAGTCCTATATGATGTGCTCGGACGTGCGCTTTCGCGATCAGCCGTCCGCGGGCTTTTGTTCGGCATGGCTTGTGGCACCCGATGTGATGGTGACCAACGGTCACTGCCTACCCAGCCAGCAGGCATGCGAGACGAGCTCCTTCGTCTTTGATTACACGATCGCCGAAGAGGGCCAGAGCCTGGCCAGTGTTCCGGCCAAGAATGTCGTTGGATGCGAGCGCGTGCTCGCGTGGGATTATACCAACGATTGCGATGTCGATTTTGCCGTCGTGAAACTCGAGCGCGAGGTCGAGCGCCAGCCGCTACCTGTTCGGGGGGCGACCGATGAACTCGACTCGGATAATCTGGTGATCATCGGCCATCCCTTTGGCCTTCCTCGCAAATACGCACTTCTCGGAAAGGTCCTCAAAGAAGGCGACAATATCTTTACGACCACCCACGATATCTTCGGTGGGAATTCAGGCTCTGGAATCTTCGATGCCAACACCGGCGAAGTGCAGGGTCTGGCTACCTGCGGAGGAAGCAATCTGACGTGGGAGTGGATCGACAGCGGATGGGAGCTCGAACGAAAGACCGGCCAGCCCTGTGACACATCGTGCGATGAGGCCGGCGAGTATGTCGATGGATCATGGGAAGAATGCAGTGAGGGCGAGCGGCGCCGATGTGTTTGCGACGAAGAACAACTCGTCTGGGAGAAGCGAACCTGCATGTCTTTCGAAGCCGAATCTCAGGGACAGTGCACTCGAGAGGCTCAGTACTCGGAATTCGAATGCGAGACGGCTCCCTGGCTCTGCCCGACCCCAGCCATGCAGCACACTCGTCATTTCTCTCACTACGTCGGCGAGTGGAACGTATATGAAAACACGGATTCGCTCGTGATCCCGGCCGAAGAGACGGCATCGTCGAGCGTCGTCGTCGACGAAGAAGGCAGACTCCAGGCATTGACGGTGCTCATCGATGTGCTCGGTGATGCCGACCCCGAGACCTTCGAGTGGGAATTCGTGCCTCAGGATCTGACCGTGACGCTTCAACGAGGTGATGACTCCTTCCCGATTACGGCCGAAGCCATTGCCTACAACGGCCACGCGTTCGATCTCACGAATGCACCGAGCGGCTCAGGTGCTTTTCAGGTTCCCTTCATGATCGACGAAGCCATCGGCCTCGATGCCGCCGGGGAGTGGACACTGCAGGTGCAGAATTCGGAGTTCGGTGAGTACACCGTTCATCGCTGGAGTCTCCAGGCGCGAATCGTCGCCGACGAAGAAGTGGTTGATGCTCGAAAGCCCTGTGTCGAGGATTGCGAACTGGGTTGGGAAGAAGCGCCTGAGGAGTTTGCCGACCATTTCGAGGGGGAGGCTATCGAACTCGAGGGTGAGATTTCGGGCACGATTGCCGACGGATGGCAGGTCCGCGTCCTGGACGAAGACGGGAGCGGGTACGAGGCCATCAAGACGCGCCGCAGCCAGACCATCTCGCTGCAGACCGGCGAGATGGAGCTCGTGCGTGAGTTCGAAGAAAATATCAGCGGCCGAGAACTCAAGATCGATTATCGATACGACGGCAATGGATGGTTCCAGGTCTGGGCCGACGACCAGATTCTCATCGCCAAGCAGAGCTTCGCGCAGGCCAACGACGAAGTCGCGATCCCGATCACCGGAGCTTCGAGCATTCGAATCGTGCTCGGTTCCACCGACGATAGCCAGTATCACGAGGCAACGATCTTCAGCATCGAGCTTTC
Source organism: uncultured Bradymonadales bacterium (assembly GCA_964346045.1). Taxonomy (GTDB): domain Bacteria; phylum Myxococcota_A; class Bradymonadia; order Bradymonadales; family Bradymonadaceae; genus CAYFTY01. Next base: position 2,943 of record CAYFTY010000067.1, read on the forward strand.
GTCGAGCATCGTCGCTCCGGCGAGCTGCACCTCAATCTTGCAGTGCGTCAACGGCTGCGGCTCAGACGACCTCTGCATCGACGATTGCGTCGCGCAGGGAACGCAATCGGTGCAGAACACCTTCTGGAACTATGTCCAGTGTGTGAACGACTTCTGCGCAGATCCAGAACTCAGCGATACCGAATATAACGAGTGCATCAGCACCAATTGCGCGGTCGAGTACAATAGCTGCGTCCAGCCCTGAAACTCCCTGAAATCAATGACCGAAGGGTGGCGTAGCGCACAGGGCTGCGCTATCCCTCTGTCTAAGACGAGAGGAGAAACGCATGAAGCACTTCTACTGGATTCTGGTCCTGGCCCTTTTCTGGGCGGGTTGTAGCGACGACAAGGCAAGCGGCGATCTACGCGAAGATTCGGACATGGGCGCGCCCGACCTGGCGGGCCCGTGCGAGGGTGACGATTGCCCCGACCCGTGCAGTCAGCTCGACTGTGCAGACGGTCGAGAGTGCGTGATCGAAAACGGAGATGCCTTCTGTGGTTGCCCGGCAGGTACCATCCTCGAAGAAGGCTTCTGTGTACCTGAGACGAGCTGCGGTCCGATGACCTGCTCGGGTCGCGGAGAATGCGAAATCGTCGAAGATGCTCCGGTGTGCGAGTGCCGTGAAGGGTTTGCCGGGGCAGCATGCGAGACCTGCGACGAAGCCAGAGGTTGGGTCGATGATGAGCAGGGCGGATGCACCGACGAGCCTTGTTCGCTGGTCGATTGCGGGCCCGAAGAGCGATGTGTTCTCGATGGCGTCGAGCCGTCGTGCGAATGTCGGCCGGGTTTTCATCGCGACTCGGGCGCGTGTGTGCCCGACGAGACCTGCACGCCGACGACCTGCGACGGCAACGGCACCTGCAGCGAAGTCGGTGAGGGCGTGGTCTGCGCATGCGATGAAGGCTTTAGCGGAGAGTACTGCGATAGTTGCGACTCGAACGCGGGGTACCATCCCGACGGCATGGGAGGCTGCACGACCGATCCCTGCCTCCCGAACCCTTGTTCGGATCCCAATCGAACCACCTGTGTCTCAGACGGTGTCGATCCCAGCTGCGAATGCAACGACGGTTTTCATGACGAGGGCGGAGCCTGCGTGGTCGACGAGGTTTGTATGCCTGACTCGTGCAGCGGAAACGGGACATGCTCGACGCCCGGTGGCTTCATCGAATGTGCTTGCGAGGCAGGATGGGCGGGCGATAGCTGCGACGCCTGCGATGCCGCTGCTGGCTATCACCCCGACGGGATGGGCGGCTGCACGAACGACCCCTGTCTTCCGAACCCGTGTAACGAAACGAATAAAGGCGTCTGCGTAACCAACGGGCAGTCGTTTGCCTGCGAGTGTGATGCTGGCTATCACCCCGACGGCATGGGGGGATGCACCGATGATCCATGCGTCCCCAACGTCTGTGCGGCGACCAATCAGGCGTGCCGCGATGATGGTATGGGCAATCCCGAATGCTACACCCCGGTCTGCGACGACCAGAATCCATGCACTGAAGACGTTCTCATAGCCGGTGTCTGCCAGTTCAATCCCGTGATGCCGGGCACCACATGCTCGACGACGGCCTGCCTCACCGGCGAGACCTGCGATGCGAATGGCACCTGTGGGGGAGGAACGACGCTCGACTGCGACGATGGCAACGCGTGTACAGTCGATTCGTGCGATGCGGTCCTTGGCTGCCAGAATGTCAACGACGATACGCTCGTGCCCGATGATGGCGTCGCCTGCACCGTCGATTCCTGCTCGAGCGGCCTGGCGAGCCACGTGCCGACCGACTCAATCTGCGAGAACGGCCTGTGGTGCGACGGCGTCGAGACCTGCGCGCCGCTCGATGCAAACGCCGACGCGGATGGATGCATCTCCTCGAGCGTGCCGCAGGCGCCGGGGGGTTCGGGACCCTGTGCTGACTATGTTTGCGACGAGTCCAACGACGAATTCGACCTGCAGCCCAGGGCCGTGGGCGCCGCCTGTAATGATGGACTCTTTTGCACGACCGGCGACGTCTGCGACGCCACCGGCCAGTGCAGGGGGAGCTTCACGACGAGCTGCGATATCTCCACCTGCGCGAGCACCAATCCGGTGTCGACTTTCGACGTCACGGCGGCCTATCTCGAACTCACCGTGACCTACGAAGGACAAGATCCGGCTGCGTTGGAGCCCACTTATGATTTCTACGTCTATGCCGTCGAAAAGAACTCCAACGCATGGGTACGAATCGCTCATTACGATTACTCGTCGTATCAGCCGTCGACCATGCGCCTGACCGAAAAACTGCCTCCGGGCACCTACGATATCCTCTATTCGTCGGGTAATTCGCGCGATGACATGCAATTCGGGCAGACTGCGAACGCCGGATACATCCCGTTTGGTATGGTGTATCTCGACCACGACGTGACCTTTTATGCGGGCGAAAACACCTACGCCGTCGATGTGGATCCGGCAGCGGTGAATGTGAATCTGACCTACGAAGGCCAGGACCCTATCACTGCCTCACCCACCTACGATTTCTATATCTACGCCGTCGAGAAAGAGACCCGGGCCTGGGTGCGTATCGCGCATTATGACTATTCGTCGTATCAGCCGAGCACCGTGCGCAAGACGGTGAAGTTGATGCCGGGCACTTACGATATTCTCTATTCGTCGGGCAATTCGCGTGACGACAACCAATTTGGTCAGACCTCCGATCCTTCGTATTCGGCATTTGGCGCCAGGTATCTGCAAAAGGACGTCGTGGTGAGTGAAGGCTCGAGCCTTGATATCGATGTGGACCCCGCCGCGGTGACCATCGACCTGACCTACGAGGGACAGGATCCGATGACGGCATCGCCGACCTACGATTTTTACATCTACGCCGTTGATCGCGATTCAGATGTCTGGGTGCGCATCGCCCACTACGACTACTCTTCGTACCAGCCCAGTACAGTGCGCGAGACCGTGAAACTGATGCCGGGTGCCTACGATATCCTCTATTCATCAGGCAATTCGCGTAGTGACACGCAGTTCGGAAGCACCACGAACGCCGACTTCTCGGCCTTCGGGATGAAGGTCCTGCAGAAAGACGTGATGGTGTCCGAGGGCAGCACCCTCTCGATCGATGTCGATCCTGCAGCCGTCTCGGTCGATCTCACCTACGAAGGACAAGATCCGGTGACGGCCTCGCCGACCTACGATTTCTATGTGTATGCCGTCGAGAAAGATACCCGCGCATGGGTGCGCATCGCTCATTATGATTACTCGTCCTATCAGCCGAGCACGGTTCGAGAGACTCTGAAAATGATGCCGGGCACCTATGACATTCTCTACTCGTCGGGGAATTCACGATCGGATATGCAGTTCGGGCAGACCTCGAATGCCGGGTACATTCCATTCGGGATGGTCTATCTGCAGAAAGACGTTGTTGTCAGCGAGGGCACCAACCTGGCGATCGATGTCGATCCCGCTGCCGTGAGCGTCGACTTGACCTACCAAGGGCAGGACCCCTTGACGGTCTCGCCGACCTACGATTTCTACGTGTATGCCATCGAAAAAGAGACCCGAGCATGGGTGCGCATCGCCCATTATGACTACTCGTCGTACCAGCCGAGCACGATTCGCGAGACTGTGAAATTGATGCCCGGAACCTACGACATTCTCTATTCGTCGGGCAATTCGATGGATGACAACCAGTTCGGCCAGACCTCGAATGTGGGGTACAGTCCATTTGGCATGGTCTATCTGCAGAAGGATGTGGTTGTGACGGACGGCACCAGCCTCAGCGTCGATGTAACTCCGGCAGCCCTCGACCCCGAGTGGACCTATGAGGGCGCCGGTCCGTTGGTCGCGAGCCCCACCTACGACTATTACCTCTATGCGCTCGAGCGAGAGACCGGCGCGTGGATGCGCATCGGTCATTACGACTATTCGTCATATCAGCCGAGTACGATTCGCGAGACCGGGAAGCTCATGCCAGGGACATACGATATTTTATACTCGTCGGGTAACTCGCGAGACGATACCCAATTCGGTCAGACGATCGATCGACAATACAGCCCCTTTGGCATGACCTACCTCGACCACTGCGTCGCGATCCCGTAGCATGCGCCTCGCCGATTTTTCGGGGAAGTCATGAGTTGGGAAGCGCTTGCAACGGATGCACGGCAGGGCCTCGAAGATCTCTTTGGTCACGGAGAGTTTCGAAGTGGTCAGCAAGAGGTCGTCGATAGGGTCGTAGGCGGAAGCGACGCTCTCGTCGTGATGCCGACGGGCTCGGGAAAGAGTCTCTGCTATCAGCTTCCAGCCTGCCTGGTCGATGGAGTTGCGCTCGTCGTCTCGCCTTTGATTGCCTTGATGAAAGACCAGGTCGACCAGTTGCGCGAGCTCGGTCTACCGGCGACCCTGATCAATTCGTCGATCACCCGCGACGAGCAGCGCCGCCGCATTGAGTCTATTCGTCATGGTGGACATAAAATTATTTATGTTGCTCCGGAGCGCTTCAAGTCGTCGGGTTTTTTGAGGGCCCTGGAAGAGATCGACGTTGGGCTGTTCGCGGTCGATGAAGCCCATTGCATAAGCCAGTGGGGACATGACTTCAGACCGGACTACCGGCGGCTCGGTGAGGTACGCGAGCGGCTCGGAAATCCACGGACGATGGCGCTCACCGCCACGGCGACGCCGACGGTCCAAAAGGATATCCTGCGGGGGCTCGGGCTCGAAGACGCCGAGGTTTTTGTACGAGGCTTCGAGCGCCCCAATCTGAAATTCGAGGTCTATCAGGCGCGTGGGCACGATGCCAAAGAAGACCGCATCGTCGCGCTTGCTGAGCATCATCATGGTGAATCAGTCGTCGTCTATTGCGCAACTCGCAAACAGGTACGCAATGTGGCTCGTTCGCTGCGTCGCCGGGGCCTCGACGTAGCGGCGTATCATGGTGGTATGGACGACGCGAAACGCGCCCAGAAGCAGGACGCCTGGTCATCTGGCGAGGTGCCACTGCTGGTGGCGACAAATGCGTTCGGTATGGGGGTCGACAAATCGGATGTCAGGGCGGTGATTCACTACGATATGCCTTCGAGCCTCGAGGCTTACTATCAGGAGGCCGGACGTGCCGGACGCGACGGCGAGCCCGCAAACTGTCTTTTGCTTTTTAATTTTGGGGATCGCGGCATTCACGAGTTCTTCATCGAGAACTCGTATCCCGACGCCGCTGCCTACCGCGCCGTCTGGACGGCTCTTCAGGCACTCGGTAAGGGCACACAACCCTTTGATTCGGACCGCTTTGCCGAACGTGTTCGCGGTGTGCATCCAATGGGCGTCGAGACCATTTTGCGCTCGCTGCGCTACGCCGGGTATGTCGAAGATGGCATGCGCGACGGTCATGGGTGGGTCGCCCTGCCTCGTCCGGTCGACGCCTCGGAGCTGGACATCGACTGGACGCACGCGGCCAGCCGTCGGGCGATCGCAGAACGTCAGCTCGAAGACGTCGTCGCCTACGCATCGACCCAGGATTGCCGGCAGAATTTCATCGTCGAGCATTTTGGCGGAACGCCCGCAATGCCCACCGGTTGTGGCACATGCGACCGTTGCAAGGGGATGCCTGACTACGCGCGAGAGGCCATGGCCGACATGGTCCGAGAGATCCGAACTCGTGATGATGCCGACACGGTCTTGAAGAAGCTACTCGCCGGTGTCGCCAGGGCACGGGGAAGATTTGGCGCGCATGCAATTGCGCAGATGTTGCGCGGCGCGAATACCAAGAAGATGCGCAAGACGAGCCTTGGAAAGCTCTCGACCTTTGGGATTCTGCGTGATCTCAAGCAGGACGATCTCGTGCACCTTCTGGACGCTCTGGCGCGTCACGGGCTCACCGTGACGAACGAGCACGGATGTGTAGCTCTGGCGCAAATTGGAAAACTGGTGATGGTGGGGGACGAAGAGCCGCCATCGAGTCTACAGGACGAATGGGACCTGACCATCGTCGAGCGCGGCACCGGGAGGCAGGCGAGCCGCGCTCGAGTCAGCATCGCACCGCGTGGTCCCGTGCCGGGGGGGACGACCTACGAAAAAACGCTGGGGCTTTTGAACGAAGGGCTCTCGGTGGCCGAGGTCGCAGTACGTAGAGGGATTCGGGAGCGGACCGTGCTCGATCATCTCGTGCTGCTCGCTGACCGTGGTGAAACACTCGAGATCGAAGCTCGTTCAGACCTCGTCGAAGCCCTTAGAGAGCATGATAATTTCGCCGTTGGCGACTCATTGCGCGAGCTGCGAGATGCCCTGCCGTACGAATGCTCGTACTCCGAATTGAAGCTCGCACTTGCCGTGTGGCTCGGTGAGAAATCGAGCACGAATTGAGCTTGCCGGACGTGCATCGGTGCCCATCTTAAAGAACAGAAAGCGGCATGTCGCCGCAGCATGGTTCATCATGAGGAGGGTCCGATGTTTTTCGATCCCCTTTACCTGATCGTACTTGGAGTGGGCGCGCTTCTTTCGTTCGGTGCACAACTCTGGGTGAAGTCGAAATACAACGAATGGTCACAGATTGGTACGCGGCGTGGATGGAGCGGTAGAGAGGTGGCCGAGGCGATTCTGCGCAGCCGAGGGATCCGAGATGTGAAAGTCGAGGAGACTCCGGGGCTGCTCTCGGATCATTACGATCCGAGTTCGAAAATTCTGCGACTCAGTCCCGAGGTCTATCGGGGTCGCTCGGTGGCTTCTTTTGGCATCGCGGCACACGAAGTTGGGCATGCCATACAACATCAGCAGAACTACTGGCCGATGGCGATGCGCCAGAAGATGGTGCCGGTGGCAAATATCGGTTCGAATCTCGGCGTGCTCCTGGTGATCGCGGGCGTAGTCGTGGGGTTCTCGGGGCTATCGACGGTGGGCGTCTTGCTCTTCGGAGGATTCGTCGCCTTCACGCTGGTGACGCTCCCGGTCGAGTTCGATGCCTCGGCCCGGGCACGCCGGGAACTCGCCATCGCGGGGCTGGTGACGCGTGACGAAGCTCGCGGGGTCAGTGAGATTCTCACCGCCGCCGCCGCGACCTATCTGGCAGCAGCGGCGACTGCCATCATGCAGCTTCTCTACTGGGTGATGGTGGCGCGGCGCACCTGACGCGTTGCGTTCGATCTCTTGCATCCACCCCCGGGGCTGCCCGAGAATACGCCAACCCATCGACGGCGATGATGCATGGGGCTCGAGAAGCTCGGTACACGCTTTTTGATCGGCTCTTGGACCGCGAGCTCGCAGATCGTCTCGGCCAGCCCGGTTCGGCTCTCTACACGGCCGACCGATTCGGCCTGATCGCTTCGGCAGATTTTTACGCGACCATGCGTTCGATCTTCAAGCTCTCGCCGTGGCTTTTCGATGAGCTGGAGCGCTTTGAGAACGAAGCGCTCGTGGCTGTATTGAATCCGCGCGATGGGGATGGGGACATCCTCTTTCAGGAGCTTGCGCTGCGGTCGGTCGAATTGCTGCGTTTTGCGGCGAGGGACGAATTCCGCAGGATGGTCGGTTCGGGTTGAATCCGATTCATCTTGCCTTTCGAAGCGCCTCGGTCATACAACTATGTCATTCGAAACCAGTGAGGAGACCGAT
>CAYFTY010000068.1:0-10535 GCA_964346045.1 uncultured Bradymonadales bacterium
GGGCGCCTCTGGCTCGAGAATTTCGGCTTCCCAGATCGAGCGTGGCCGATTGGGGATCTCCCACCCGGCCTGCTCAGCGAGCTCGTGCAGAGAGAGGAGTCGGCCGCGATACGAATCGGGATCGTACGGAGAAATCTCGAAGCCCAGGGTCGAAAGTGCCTCGCCAGGGTTGCCTGCGATATCATCGAAAAGGAGCAGGCGCATGAACCGGAAATGCCTCGGATCGACGTCATCTGCCGGTGTGCTCAGGTGCCATAGCAGGGTCACGGCCATGAGACGCTCGAGCTCGGTGCGCAATACGATCCCACCGCCCGGGTCGCTCCAGCCGGCATAGAGCCACTCGTAGCCGCGCTCGAGCTCGACCTCGAGCACACTGGGGTTCATCGGAGGTCCTGTCTCACGATCTTCGAGCGGGGCCGATTCTGAGAGTCCCGGCAGCAGTGCATCGAGTGGTCGGTGCTCGTCGAAACTTTCGTCAGTCATGGCGACTCCGGGGCAGGTGGACACTTACTTAGATGCATGGAAGCTCGCGATCAGTTCGGGGGCTCTTCGTCGACGACGAGCTTTTTCTGCAAAATGAAGAGCATCAAAAGCCCGGGGACGGCAGCGCCTGCTGTCATCATGAAGTACCAGAACCAGCCTGTCGATTCTGCGACGAACCCGGCACCCGTCGAAATGAAAGTTCGCAACGTCGAACTCAAAGCCGTGAGCAAGGCATATTGGGTCGCCGTGTACTCGCGCGTGCAGAGTGAGCTGAGATAGGCGACGAAAGCGGCCGTACCTACGCCTCCCGTCAGATTTTCGGCTCCGATCGTTACGATCAAAAAGAGATTGTCATGCCCGATCGCTGCCTGTGCCGAGAAGAGGAAATTCGAGGCCAGTTGCAGAATGCCGGCCAGCCAGAGGGCCGGGATGATCCCCATCTTCTTGACGACCCAACCCCCGAGAAAGACCCCGAAAATACTGGCGACGAGGCCGTAGGTTTTGGCGATGTTGGCAATCTCGATCTTCGAGAAGCCTATCTCGATGAGGAACGGGTTGGTCATGGTGCCGGCGAGAGCGTCGCCGAGTTTGTAGAGAACGACGAAGATCAAGATCACGAACCATGCGTCGCGTTTCATGAAGTCGCGAAATGGGCCGACTACACCTTCGACGAGATGCGATTTAAGACCGATCTCGGCGTCGACCTCGAGTTCGCCCTGCGGTCGCTTTACCACGAGCGTGACGAGGGAGACCGCTACGATGATGCCTGCCATCACCATATACGTAAGCGTCCAGCTCTCGGCGAAGGCCGCGATGTAGAGCGCACCCGCGCTCGCGACGAGCATGCCGAGGCGATATCCAAAGACGGCGACAGCCGCGCCTGCGCCCTGTTCCTCGTCCTCGAGGAGGTCGACCCGGTATGCGTCGATCACGACATCCTGACTCGCCGAAAACCCAGCGACGACGACTGCAGCGATGCCTGTCGTGAGCGCTGAAACAGCTGGATTCGTGAGTGCCAGCGCGGCGATCGAGCCGGCCAGAAGAAGCTGGATCACGAAGATCCAGCCCCGACGTTGCCCCAGCCTGCTCGTCACGCCGGGGATGGGTAGCCGATCCAGAAGCGGCGCCCAGAGAAATTTCAGGTTGTACGGAGTCGCGGTGGCGGCAAACACACCGACGGCCCCGATGTCGAGCCCGACTTCGACCAGCCAGAATGTCAGCGTGCTGTAGACCAGCAGACGGGGTAGGCCGCTCGAGAATCCGAGCACCAGAAGGCCCAGCATCCTTGGGTCGAGATAGGTGCGCAAGCCGTCTCCGTGGCGCGTCGCGACCTGTCGGTCTCAGCTCATTGTGGAGGTTCGGAGATCAGGATTTCGAGCGATTCGAATTCGTCTCCCGATTCGGCAATGCCCCAGAGTTCGATCGCATTGAAAACATCGCCTTTCGCGTCGAAGTCAACGTCTCCACTGGCGCCCTGAAAGTCGATGGAATCTCCGTCTCGAAGCGGCGCAAGCGCCGTGGACAGGTCGTCCCCCGGGGCAAATTCAGTGCCCGAGGAGAGGCGCCCCATCACATTGGCGAGCCCTGGATCGTCTGCTGTGTAGGGATCGGTTTGGCCGCCGAGTGCGAGGGCGGCGAGCCACATCGAGTCGTACGCGTTATCGGCGAAGGGAGCGTTCTCGATCTCGATCTCCGAGTCGGCTTCGAATCGAATCTCGAATTGAGCGGTCACGGGTGAGTCGACTTCTTGGGGGGAGGTCCCGATGATGCGGTCGCGAGTTCCGTCGAAATTCGAGCCGAAAAGCCCTGGGTCGCGACCGCCGTCTGTAAGGACCCAGACAGGCTTTTCGCTATCCGTGAGCTCGCCGAAGTAGGTGTCGTCGAGGGCGAAGATGATCTGCTGACTCTCGATCGAGCCCATGATGAAGATCGCGTTGGGCTGAAAGGCTTCGTCGACGAAGATATCGCTCGCCCGGTCGACCAGCGAGCCGGTGACCAGGCTTCCCATTTCGACGTCGTACTGGATGGTCTGAAAGCGGCTGTCATCGAGTCTTGCGGTCTCTCCAGCCTCGTTTATCGTGCGGCTGAAGACATCGAAGAGGCCGTTTCCGTAAGCGTTGCTCGAAAAGAGCACGGCCACATTCTGGTAGTCCCGCGCGATCATTAGCTCGGCGAGCGCCTGTCCCTGCAGAGAATCGCTTGCGATGGTTCGCCAGACGAGATCGTCATCGTCGAGCGAAGAAATCGTAGGGCTGGTCGAGGCCGGGGAAATCAGCAATGCGCCGGCTTCGATTGATGTTTGATTGGCGATGGCCAGGGTCGCATCGCTCAGAAGGGCGCCGATCACGGTTTGAATGCCGAGGTCGTTGATCAGGTGGTTGGCCGCTGCATTGGCGCGTGCCGGGTCGCTCTGCGTGTCACAGGCGATGAGGCTCAGTGCGTTCGAATCGAGGCCGCCCTGCGCGCTATTGATCTGGTCGATCGCGATTTCGGCTCCGGTCACGGTCGCTGCACCTTTCTCACCGTTACGCCCGGTGAGCGGCATCAATATGCCCGAGTGAATCAACGGGGTATTCTCGACCTCGAAATCAGGATTGGGCGTGCAGAGCTCGGTGTCCACCACCCGGCATTGCTGTGCGATGCAGAGTTGATCGCCAGAGCACTCCGAACTTGTGGTACAGCTCTGCCCACCACGGACGGTGCAGATGTTGTCAATACAGGTTCCGGTTTCGCAATCGCCATCAGAAGCGCATTCTTCGAAATCGACGATGAGACTGCATCCACTCATCGAGAGAGCGGCCACAACCAATGAGAGCGCGAGAATCGCGCGAATACGGAGAATAAACATCCCGGTCGCTCGTTTATAAGTTTTCCAACGACGTGAGTTCGTCACGGGGCCATGGTATCCGAGACGAGTGTTCCTTTGAAGTCCGCTGGAGAACGCAGCCTGATGCATCCTGAGATTCCTGACGATTCACCGCTCGATCACGGGCCGGTCGAGCATAAAGAGGTGCCACTGCGCGGGATTGTCGTGCAGGCGATTCTATTTACGCTCGCACTCTTCGGTCTGGCGGTGCTCCTCTCTCAATATCTCGAGCAGCCCACGCGCACGTTCGCGCGCTGGGTGCTCGAAGAATTGGGGCTCGCAGGCATCTTTCTGAGTGTGCTGGCTGCCGATGCATTCACGTTTCCGGTGCCGCCCGACACGTATTTGCTGGTCGCGGTCGCCGCTGAGACGACGGTCGTACCGATCCTCGCGACGGTCATCGTGGCGTCTTTGATGGCGACCGTGATCGCCTACTGGTTCGGCCCCCAGATCGTGAAGATTCCGCTGATTCGGAAGCGAGTCGAACGTTTCGAAGCCAAGGGCGTGGCGCTCTTCCAGAAGTACGGGCTCTGGACGGTCACGCTGGCTGCTCTCACACCGATCCCCTTTTCGATCGTCTGCTGGTTCGCCGGGATCTATCGTATGCCTTTTTTGCGCTTCGTCGCGGCGACCCTGACGCGCATCCCCCGATTCATCGCCTACTACTATCTAATTGTGCTGGGGTGGACGCCCTAGGCACAGAACTCTGGCGCCTCACCGCCCGGTCCATGTTCTCGGCGGTCGAGGCCAGTCGTGCCGCCGGCAATGCCCTATCTTTCATGCGCCTGGCCAGACGCCGGGATTGCGGCTTTTCGAGCGCCTCTTTGGGCTTCCAAGACAAGTACCTCCAGATTCCCTATACTAGTGGTCGGTGTCACGAATTCTGACCGTTTGACGGGCGAGAGACAACGATCACTTCGTCGCCTCTCCTCGACGATGAACTACATCGTCTGCAGTCGTCTTTTTGTCCTCGGTTGGCCCTCGCCTCGCCACATGAGTTCGCGCGGAGTCAGCGACGACGCGAAACGGTCAAGATCCGTGACACAGACCACAAGGAAGACCCTCTACAACGGTGTCCTCATGAAGCTTGAGAATCTCGTGTTCTTCGCCGCACTCTTATTTGTCGTCGCATGCAGTGGCGACGAGAACGCCGCAAATGACTCGGGTGCCGAGAGTGATATGGGCATCGAAACAGATGCAGAGGAGACCGGCCCACCAACCTATCATCGCGATATCCGCCCGCTGGTCGAAGCCAACTGCATCGGTTGTCATAGCGCCGGCGATATCGGCCCTTTCGAGCTGCAGAATTACGAGAACGTCAAACGACATTCCTCGTTAATGCTCGCGTCGATCGAGTCGGGTCAGATGCCCCCATGGCCGGCAGATACCGAATGTCGCGATTACAAAGACCAGCGCATCCTCTCAGAGGCCGACATTCAAGTGGTGCGTGAGTGGATCGATGCCGACATGCCTGAGGGTGACGAAGCCGATTTCGTCGCTCCCGAATTGGCCGCGGTCGAACGCGGCCCGGCCGATATCATCGCCAGACCCTCGGGCCCGTTCGAGCCTACCGTCGAGAGCGGTGACGAATACCGATGCTTTCTACTCGACAAGACCTTCGAAGAAGACACGTGGGTCACTGGCGTCGATGTGGTTCCCGGCAATCGGCAACTCGTCCACCACGCGAATATGTTTTTGATCAATCCGACCAATGCTTCGCGTGTCGAGGCCCTCGAAAATCAGGATTCTGAACCGGGCTATTCGTGTTTTGGCGATCCGGGAGTTTCGACCATCAATCTGATCGGCTCGTGGGTGCCGGGACTCGATCCGATTCAATTGCCCGAAGATAGTGCGGTGAGGGTGCGCGCCGGAAGTCGCATCATCATGCAGACACACTTCAACAGCGTCTATACAGACATCGCGCCGGTCGAATCGGAGTTTCATCTCTGGACGCGTGATGAGCCGCCGGCCTACGTCGTGCGGGCGATGCCTTTCGCGAATCTGAATTTCGAAGTGATGGCGGGCGATCCCGAATCGGTTCACGTCGAAGAGTTCAAAAACCTCTCGAGTGAATCGTGGCGCGTCCTTGGCTCGGCCGCACATCTTCACCTCCTGGCGAGCCGAGTCAAAGTCGAAGTCATCAAGCGCAGAACCGAGGAAAATCAATGCGTGCTCGATATCCCGGATTGGGATTTCGACTGGCAGATGGCCTACTTCTTTTCTGACGATCAGTGGATGACGGTCGACCCGGGTGATCGGGTGCGTCTGACCTGCGTCTATGACAACAGCCTCGAGAATCAGCCCGTCATCGATGGTCAAAGACTCGCGCCGCGTGATGTTTCATGGGGTGGCGGAACCTTTGACGAAATGTGCCTGAACTTCCTAATCGTCGCCGAAGAGTTCGACGAAGATTCGCTCGCGACCGGCGAGCTCTGCGATCAGTTCAAGTCGTGTCGAGACCAGTGTGACGATCCGTTCGGGATCGGATGCCTCTTCAATTGCGGTACGACCGAACTCGACTGTGGCGAATGCCTGCTCGGCGGCGCACAGCGGTGCGCCAATCGATTCTGCGATGCCGAACTCGATGATGCGCTTCCGTGTATCTACAACTGCGCGCAGGGCGCACAGGCGGGCGGTGATATTGATTCGTGCCTGCTCGAACGATGCCCGGCCGAGCGCAACGCGCTCAATGACTGCCTGCGACCTCGTATCGAGGGCGGCTTCTGCAACGAGAATCTCTCGGCCTGCAATATCGAGTTCTAGTCGCCCCGCGTCACCCCTTCAAATCACTCCGGTCCGGCAAAGCCGGATGCCATCCTCGTCTCTGGGTTTCTCAGCGCAGGGCGCTGCGCGAGGTATTCCTCGTGGTGCGAAGCTGCCCGCAATGCGCCCCGATAGGGGACGCTGGCAGGTGCCCGGGTTCAGCGAAAAGGCTGATTGAATCTCTGCAGCTCGTCTTTTTGTGGGCCACGAAAATTCATTTTATCCAAAAAATTGGTGCTCGGATCGTCCGATGTTGCCCGATGAAGAACTCGACCGCATCGACGAGCGCTACGGCGAAGAGCGGCCGGATCTCTACGAAGACGAATGCTCCATCGATTCTGATTGTGCGACGGGTCAGGTGTGCACCAACGGTACATGCGTCGTCGATGATGCCAACAATGATCGTACATGTACGTCTTCGACCGACTGCGATTCGGCTGAGACCTGCGAAAATGGACTGTGCGTGCCGGTCTGCGGTGGATTCGCCGGCTTCATGTGTGGTGCCGACGAATATTGCGATTTCCCGGATGGCTCGTTTTGCGGAGGTGCCGACGAACTCGGGATTTGTCGCCCACGACCCGAGGTCTGCACTCAGGTATTCGATCCCGTCTGTGGTTGTGACGGTGTTGACTACGGGAATGAATGCGAGGCGAATGCGGCCGGAACCGACGCGGCCAGTACGGGAATGTGCAACTGAATGGGGCCGAAACTTTTGTCGCGACGCGATGCGCTCTAGAATGAGCAGCGTGAGACGACTCTGGTTCCATATCTTCCTGGTAGCACTCGTTGGCTGTGCGACGGGCGACGTCGACGGCGAAGGCGAGAATAACGAGCCTCGGGATCAACCCGACCTGCCGGTTTTCGTCGATATGCCCGAGGACATGCCGACCGTCGTCCCGGATATGCAGGCCAGCGACATGTCCGATCTGACTGACGTCGACGACGCGAGTCCTGACCTGAGAGCCGACGCTTCGGATGCGGGTTGTCCGCCATGTGAGGCCGACCAGGTCTGTTCGATGGGTAGCTGCGTCAACGCGTGTTCGATCAACATGGTCGAATGTGGGCCGACGATGCTCGCCGGGCAAGAGGCCGATTGCGGGATGTGTCAGGCCGGCTTCGAATGCGAAGCAGGAATCTGCGTCGACGTCTGTGATCAGGCACGGAGCGAATGCGGCGAAACGGTCTGGGATGGCCAGATTATCGATTGCGGAACCTGCGTTTCGCCCGAGAGTTGTTATCAGAATGTATGCGCCGCGGCGGGTTATCGCGAGATCGCTGGCGGTTTCAAACACACCTGCGGGTTGCTCAGCAACGGTCAACTGAACTGTTGGGGTCAGGACGATGACGGCGAGCTCGGAAACGGCTCGGCCGGCGCATCGACGACTCCAGTGCAGGTGACCAGCCTCTTTGGCATGCGTTCGGTCGCTTCCTTCAATCAGCATACCTGTTCGAGCAAAGCCGGCGGCGCATGGTGTTGGGGAACGAACGCCACGTGCCAGCTCGGCGACGGAACCGCCACGCCCAGCGAAGTACCCGTGCCGGTCTCGGGCCTGAGCGGAATCGTGCAGATCGGGGCGGGAGGTGGCCATAGTTGCGCGCTTCTCGACGATCGCACCTTGCGTTGCTGGGGTGAGAACGGACAGGGCCAACTTGGCATCGGCAGCTTCACCATCCCTGAGCCCACGCCTCAGGTGACGCAGCTCGACCAGGTGGTGGAAATTTCGTTGGGCGTCGTGCACACCTGCGCGCGGCGTGTCGATGGTTCGGTCTGGTGCTGGGGTCTCAACGACGAGGGACAACTCAGTGGCGCGTCGATGGCCGCCCGAACGCCCGAACGCGTGCTCGGCGTCACCGACGTGGTCTCGATGGCGGCGGGGCGAAAACATACCTGCGTGGTCGATCAGGCCGGCGAAGTATGGTGCTGGGGTGCAAATGCTTCGGGGCAGCTCGGGCGCGGCAACACGGTCGCCTCGAGTTCACCGGCCACGGTCTCGATGCCACCTGCGCTGCGCGTGGCCGCGGGGGCTGCGCATACGTGCGCAACGACGCGCACTCGAGATCTCTATTGCTGGGGCGCCAATCACGAAGGTCAGCTGGGCGATGGTAGTACGGCAGATAAGGCGTCTCCGGTCTTGATTGGCCAGATCAACGATATCCTGGCCATTGGCGCAGGTTTCGACCACACATGTGCAGCGCGGCTCGATGGCTCGATCTGGTGTTGGGGCGCCAACGATGCCGGACAACTCGGCGACGGCACGACCAATCGCCGACTACTTCCGACCCCGATCGATTGATATGCGAAAAACAACCGTCATCAGCGTGCTCGTACTTGCCGCCCTCGGAGTCGGAACCTGGTTATTTCTGGTCAACCCATTCAACTCCGATATCGGCATCGTGCGAGAGACGAGTAAGACATTCATGGAGGATCTGCAGTTCAAAGATTTTCGTTCGTCGTCGCTCTATCATCACAAACTCGAGAAAGACCGCGTCGACATCGGGCGAACGCTCGAGAAGCTCTTTCTGGTCAAGCCCGAGATGCTCGACATCAAAGACTATCGAATCGTCAAAGCCGAGGTCGATTCGAGCGGCGACCGAGCGCGCGTGCTCGTCGAGTCGCGTTATCGTCGACTCAATTTCGATGACGAGCCCAATACGGGAGAGATCATCCTCTACTGGATGAAGCGCCATCCCGATTGCCCGATTGGTGGAACGTGCCAGCAGAGTGTATGTGTCGATGAGCAGGGTGATCGTATTCTGCGGGCGAATTACGAGAACAAGAAGAAAGATCACGCTGCAAAAGTTCGAGGTGACCAGGAAGAGGCCAACGTCGAAGACGATCCTGAAGATTTTCGTTGTGATCCCATGGCCGAGGATCAGTGGTATATGAACCTCGATTCGACGCTCAAAGAGAAACGCTACAACTACTGAGGATTGTCATGAGCCGCATCATCGAGACCATTCGCGATTCCATCATCGGCGAAGATCGAGTGCTCGATGGTCCCTACGGCTCTCGGCGTGTGACCTATGCTGACTACACGGCATCCGGGCGCTCGCTCGGCTTCATCGAGGATTATATCCGCGACGAGGTCATGCCTCTCTACGCCAATACGCACACCGAATCTTCGGGGACGGGGCTGCAGACGACGCGACTTCGCCAGGAGGCTCGCGAAATCATTCGCGAGGCCACCGGCTGCAGCGAAGACGACGTCGTGATTTTCTGTGGCTCGGGAGCGACCGGTGCGATCAACAAGCTGATCGACGTGATGAACATCCGCATCCCGAACGACCTCGACGCGAAGTACGGACTCTCGAAACACATACCGGCCAAAGAGCGACCGGTCGTCTTCATCGGACCGTATGAGCATCATTCGAATGAGCTTCCGTGGCGCGAATCACTCGCAGACGTCGTCGTGATCGACGAAGACTGCGACGGCCGCGTCGACCTCGATCACCTCGAGCGTGAGCTCGAAGCATATGCCGATCGAACGCTGAAAATAGGCTCGTTCAGCGCGGCCTCGAATGTCACCGGCATCGGCTCGGACACGCGCGCCGTCACCTCGTTATTGCATCGCCACGGGGCGCTCTCGTTCTGGGATTTTGCAGCGGCGGGCCCCTACGTGCACCTCGAGATGAATATGCACGACGACGGGCCCGACCGAGGACTCTGCTACAAAGATGCGATCTTCATTTCGCCGCATAAATTTATCGGTGGGCCGGGCACGCCCGGTATCCTGGTGGCCAAAAAACACCTCTTCGACAATACGGTGCCGGCCAGTCCCGGTGGCGGCACGGTGGCCTATGTGAATTTCAACGAGCACCGCTATCTCGACGATACGGTGCATCGCGAAGAGGGAGGCACCCCGGCGATCATCGAGTCGATTCGAGCAGGCCTTGTCTTCCAGCTCAAAGACGCAGTGGGCGCCGAGAGGATCCGCGAGCTCGAGCACGATTTCATTCAGCGCGCCATCGAACGATGGAGCGAGCATCCCAACCTGCGGATTCTCGGGAATCTCGACGCGTGGCGACTTTCGATCGTGTCATTCATGGTCAGCCACGATGATCGATGGCTGCACCACAATTATGTCGTCGCGCTTCTCAACGATCTCTTCGGCATTCAGGCCCGGGGTGGCTGCTCGTGTGCTGGACCATACGGGCATCGGCTGCTCGGCATCGAGGTCACGACTTCACGTGAATTCGAGCGCGAGATTTTGCGGGGTTGCGAAGGCGTCAAGCCAGGTTGGATACGGGTCAACTTCAACTACTTCATTTCGGAAGAGGTCTTCGAATTCATCCTCGACGCTGTCGAATTCGTCGCCGAGCACGGATGGAAGCTCTTGCCCGACTATCGTTTCGAGCCCGAAACCGGGCTCTGGAAGCACCGACGCGGTAGGCCTGATCCGTCGATGTCGCTGAAGGATATCAC
>CAYFTY010000069.1:0-10520 GCA_964346045.1 uncultured Bradymonadales bacterium
ACATGCCTCGGCCGCAGCCAGCTCACCATCTCGCGCCAACAGAGCACCGCGCAAAGCCCATGTGAGCGGTATATGTCGCCGTTCCGAAGACTCGCCGGGGGCCGCGTCGATCGCAGCGTCGACGAACGCCCGAGCTTCGACGAAGCTGTCTTCAAACCAGGCCGTGAGGGCCAGCGAGGTGCGAGCGACGGTGTCGAATCGATGCTGTTCGAGCTCGTTTCCTCTCGCAATCTGTGCGCGCAGATACTCGCGGGCCGCGGCGAAATTACGCCGTTCGAGATGGAGTACCCCGAGCGCGCCCGTGGCAAAACTCACGATATCGTCGGGGGTGTGATCGAGCGCGTCTTCGAGCAACGCCAGGGCCCGATCGAATTTCTCGAGTTGATGATAGAGAGTACCGAGTTCGACCAATGCAAAGGGGAGCCCATCGCGGATGGCCAGTAATTTCGCGAGCTCGGCCGAGTTCTCGAGATGCTCGTGCGCCTCCTCGAGTCGATGTTGGCGACGTAAGAGGCATCCGAGCCGGAAATCGCAGCCGGCGATCATCTTTCGCGAGCTCAATGATTCATACACGGTACGCGCCTGCAAAAGACGTCGCTCTTCTGACGCGTGCTTGCCACGATCCCGATCGACTTCGCCCAGATTGGCCAGGAGGTTTGCGATCAGGGGCGGAACATCTGCACTCTCGGCCTGGGTGAGTGCTCGCTCGAGCCGCTCGTGCGCAATGTCGAGCTCGCCGCGTTCGTGATGCGTTTTGGCAAGCCAGCGCTGCGATTCGATCCTCGCGACGAGGTCTTCGGTGTCGTCGGCGAGCTGGCAGGCGCGACGCGCGGCCTGCCACGCCTTTTCGTGCTCGTGCCGACGCAGACGCAACTTGGTCTGCGTGATTTCGAGATGGGTCCCGAAGACTCGCTTCTCGAGTTTTGATGCGAGTTCCAGTCCTTCGGCCACGGCAGCATCTGCCCTTTCGAGCTCGAGCCTTTCGTAGCGGATGCGAGACTCGATGGTGAGTAGCTCGAGACGCTGCTCGTCGGTGAGTCGCGTGCCTCGGACCTCGTCGAAAAAATGCCCGAGTCGCTCGGCGACACCCTGCTCGGCCAGGGCGTGTGCAATGCAGACGGCTGCGTCACCTCGCAGAGTTCCGCGGGCTCGCTGCCACGCCAGAAAGAGATTATCGAGGTCTTGTCTCAGGTCCTGAACCGAGCGTGCTCGCTCGTGGGTGTGGAGTCTTGCAATTCGGTCGCGCGCCCGCCGGGTGAAGTGGCGTGCGTGCCGCTCGATAATCTTCGGATCATGCTCGGTGATGCGGCGCTGCACGTAGAGCCGAATGCTATTCATCATCTCAAAGCGTGCCGGAGCCGTCGCACCCGTGCGCTTGAGCATCGATGCATCGAGAAGATCAGAAATGTCTTCGAGCACCTCGACAAAGGGATCCTTCGGTCGCAATACCGCCACGATGTCATCGATCGAGAATCCACCTCTGAAGATCGTCAGCCCGTGCAGAAGCTCGCGCTGCGCCTCGGTGATGAGGTCCCACGACCACTCGATGGCTTTGAGCAGCGACGAGTGCCGTTCTTCGATCAGAGGATCCCGGCTGCGCAGAATTTCGAGCGATTTATCGAACTGATCGAGCATCTGCCCGGGCGGCATCATGTGCGCCATCGAGGCAGCGAGCACCACGGCGAGCGGCAGGCGGTCGAGCGCCTCGACGAGCTCGCGCCGAGCGCGCGGGTCGGTGTCGATACGCGCGTGATGGTCGAAGAGTTTGTCTGCATCTTCGGGCTCGAGCGGACCGAGATCGATCGTACGTTCGTCGCGAATATGAAGCGGCGTGCGCGTGGTGATCACAAAGGAGGCATCGGGCGCCTGCCTCAGCCATCGCGAAACCGCGTGCGTCGTGATCTCGAGCATCTGCTCGACATTGTCCATAACCACCAGCGGCTTCTCGAGACCACCCAGAGCGTTACCAATGCGGTCCAGGGGATCTTCGGCGGCTTCGAGCTCGACACCGAGCGTCGACGCGGTCGCCGCTGCCAATCCATCGGCAGTTTCGACGTCGGCGAGCGCCACAAACACCACACTCTCGAAGACGCGTGTCTCTGCGCCAAAACGGGCTGCCAGGGTCGTCTTGCCGATGCCGCCGGGGCCGGCGATCGACACGACTCGCACGCCCGAGTCGAAAAGGTCTGCGATGGTCTGAAGATAGTGCCGCCGCCCTACGAACGATGGCTCATGGGGAAGCGGCGTCGGGATGTAAGCACGCTTGGACATCGCGCGAGAGCATAGCGTTTTTGAGCGCTCTGAAACACCTCTGAAGTGGCTCTTAAGATCTCTGAAGTACTCTTAAGACACACATGACCTCACAGTGACTAGTGTTGGCTGCGCAGAGACATGCCACCCAGGAGCTGACATGAAATATTTCGTAATGATGATCGCCGCTTTGATGCTCGCCGCGTGTACCGGAGAGGTCGATGGCGACGGACTTTATCTCGACGAGAGTCAAACGACCGACGATTTCACGGTCGAATCTCAGGAACTGATCGGAGGCACGGTCACCGTCGACCGACCCGATATTGCGCGCCTCTACCTCGGCGGTTCATCCTGTACGGCGACGCTGATTTCGCCGCGTGCGCTGGTCACGGCAAAGCATTGTGTAAGCTACACGAGCTGCAGCACTCCCGGTTGCGCGGCACGGTATCGTGCGGTCGTGCAGTTCACCACCGAGTCGGGTGCGCAGCGCTTCTATGATGTCGACCGATTCGTATCGTTCGACCGTGCCGGCAATATCGTTCGAGACGGCGCATTTTCGGATATTGAGTATACGGACACACGCCGCTCAGACTTTTACCTGAACGATGATGTTGCATTGATGCTCCTCGAAGAAGCTGTCCCCAGCTCGGTCGCCACACCGAGTGGGTTGGCCGCCAACGAACCTGGCGCAGGTGAGGCGCTTTCGGTCTGGGGCTACGGCTGTACGCGGCGGGGTGGCGGAACCGACGGCAACAAGCGCTATAAAGACTTCTCGGTCGGCACCTCGGCCAACGCTCTATGCCCCGGAGATTCGGGCGGGCCGGTCACCGAGGGGCGTCAGGGCTCGGTCGCGTTCGTGAATAGTGCTTATCTGCAATCGTTCCGCGGGTCGATCGACATCTATGGCGACGTGACCCGCATCTTGCCCGAAGTCGAAGCGGTACTGACGGCATGGGGTGAGTCTTCGGGAGGCGCAACCGAGCAGGCGCCGACGCAACCGCCGACCCAGAGTCCTCTACTCTTCGAGGCGACCAGCCGATTCGATATCCCCGACCGCTCATCGCTCGCCCTGAACCTGACCGTGAACGATGATCGCGTCGTCGATGGCATTCAGGTCGATTTCAGCTTCGACCATCCTCGGCCCACCGACCTGGCGTTCGTTCTGCGTGCGCCAGACGGGTCGGGTATCGTACTCCAGCGTGCCGGACGCGACGGTTCCCTCACGCGCTCTTTCTCGGTCGACTCCTTTGATGGTCGTTCGGCCGCTGGCACGTGGACGATTCAGATCTACGACGTGTATTCGGGCGCCGTGGGTGACGTGACCGACCTGGCGATCACGTATTTCTGAGGTTGTAATCTTTCGAGATTTGCCGGACCTCTCTGGAGGTCCGGCTTATCGATTCCTTCCCGACGGAAGTCAGCACTCCGAGCATCCTTTCATTGGACGCTAAAGACGCTCTGCTCGGCCGCAGGGGTGTCGCCAAACCCAAGGCCCATGCGTGGGAAAATCTGCGAACAGACGTCTTGCGTCGGAAAGGACTGACAGTTGATGGACGCGGCGTTGGCTGGCGTGAAGTCCGCGTCTCCAAAGAGCGTCGCCACATCCATCTGAATGGTCGATGAGCCCGGTGTGAAGCCATTGAGCTCGATCTCGGCACGATTGGGATTGGCGCAGCTCTCAACCATTTCAGAGCCTTCGGGCATCGTGCAGCCGGTGCTGCCCACGTGGAATACGAAGCCACCTTCAGCCTCGCCGTTTTGAGCCCGACCGTCGATGCGCACGAATTTATAACCGCCGTTCCAATTCCAGAACATGCTCGTGAGATTCAGCGGAGACGGAGCAACGGCTACGTCCTGATGGTTTTCTTCGAAGGGCACTCCGACCTTGAAGCGCACACCCGTATAATCGCCAGCGGGGACTTCTACATTGACGACCGTGTTCGTCTCGGGGGTTCCATTCGCGCATGATCCGGTGGCGTCTTCGAAGTCGAGCAGCACCGTCGAACCATTGGACCATACCCCGTCGGCGACCAACTCGGCCGGCACGGCGCCGTCGGCCGAAAGTAGCTCGATTTCAGATACATAGAGCTTGAGCTCAGTAAAGCTCACGTCGGTATCTGCCGCACCGAGCGTGTAGGTCTGATCGCAGCTCAATGCCTGGTCACCAACGACTCCCTCGAAATTCAGTGCAAAGGTCTCGGTTTCGACCGGATCGGCCGATCCGGAATCATCGTCTCCACAACCCAGAACGAATGAAAATGACGCGATGGCACATATCCAGATTTTCTTCATGTTTTCTCCCGAAATACGAATATCGTTTCCGCGCAGACAATCTACGCACTCGAGGCGCGCCGAACCATGTGGCAAATTGTCGCGGCCGCTGCGACATTTTGCCACATGGTCAGATACGGCGAGGCTGATTAGGTTTCGCTCAGCTTGTTCTGGTTGTAGTTATGAAACGAGTCATCCCATGTACCCTGCTGATCTTCACGGTCCTCACGGCCTGTTCGATTCGCATCGACTGGCCCGAGCATACGATTCGTGTCGAGATGGCCAATCTCGGCCCGCCGACCGACCGTTTTACGATGGCCCGCATCGCGGTCGAGTCGGTGGAATTGATGCCCTGCAGCGATCGCTTCGTCTGGAATTTCGTACCTGAAGCGCACGCCCACGGCACGAGCACACCGACGCGTTCGGGGATCAACGTCGTATTCGACTTGCTCGCATCGAGTCGAGAAATCGCAACGCTGACACCACCGAACGGCGAGTACTGCAAAATCGTCGTCATCATCGGGCCTGCTGACGAAGATGCAGTCGCACGCGAGCGAACCTCGATGATCGGCCACAGTGTCGGTCTCGAAGCGCGGCGAGGCGATGAGATCATCGAGATCTACGACTCATTAAAATCCGAAATCACGCTGGACCTCTCCGAAGAGCCTCTTCAGCTCGACGATGCACGCCGAGATCTCACCTTCGTGATCGAGCTACCCCGGTCTGAATGGCAACAAACGATGGACATGACGAGCGATGAAGCACCGCGAGTTCTCTTGCGCTCCATCCGAACCTCGGCCGAGTGGAGGACGCCATGAAAGCAAAAGCAAAGTTGGTGACGTTTCTACTCGCTCTACTGCTGCCATCGAGTGGGGTTGCACACCATGTCGTCTCGGAGCACGGCATCGCGACGGTCGAGCCCATGACCTCGATCGAGACCACCTTCGAATATGGATCATTCGGCTTCGGTGCTCAGACCGGCAACTGGCAAGAGTTCTCGTTGCGTGGCGAGTTTGCGGTGCACGATCGACTCTCGCTCTCGGTTCGCATGCCGTGGGCACATATCGATTTCGACGATGGTCGGCGCGTCGTCGGAGTCGGCGACATCGAAGCCAGCGCGCTCGTTGAACTCTACGCAAGTGAACACGGAGGATTCGTGGCGAGCGCCGGTATCGGCACAGCCGCTCCGACCGGCGAGGTGCTCGATGGACTGGGAGCCGGGCATTTCGAGCTTGCACCCTTTATCGTCGCGTCTACGAATCCGCTCGGCTGGTTGGTCCTCGATGCCCTCGTGGTCGATAAGATTGGACTGGGAAGCGTCGAAAAGGATCTTGGTGTGCACGGCGGCATCGTCTCGCCGCATTCCGACCATGAATTGACCTCACGTCTGGGCGCCTCTATCGTCGTTGACGCGCTCTACGTTCGCACGGCGCTCGAACATGATCTGGTCTACGCAGGTCGCGATTCGACCGAAGCCCGTGCCGAAATAGGATGGGCCGAGCCCGGCGCGTGGCGAATTTCAGTCGGCACGTCGTTGCCGGTAGCGGGCGATGAGCGGTCACGATGGCGTACGTCCATCGCCTTTGCGAACCAATTTTGAGCCTCGTTGATGCGCGATTCCGAATCCCCGTGGTGGCGTGAGAAACGTCTCTTGATCGTCGACGACGACGAGCGTTTCCGAGATCAACTCGCGCGTGTCCTGGGACGCAAAGGCCTCGAGGTCGCATGCGCGAAAGACGTGCAGGACGCAAAAGATGCCTTCGTCGCGGGGTCTTTCGATCTGGCAGTCGTCGATCTCAAAATGGGCGAAGATTCAGGGTTCGAACTCTTGCGATGGCTTTCAGAACATGACGAAGACGTCTCATCGATCGTGTTGACGGGGTACGGCTCGATCGCGACGACCGTCGACGCCATACGACTGGGAGCCCTGAATTATCTGCAGAAGCCGGCCGATGCCGATGATATTCTCGCTGCGTTCGAGCGCGGATTCTCCGAGCCCCTCAGCGAGTCGGAGATCGCATACGAGGCGCCGTCGCTGGCCCGGGCCGAGTGGGAACACATCCAGAGGGTACTCGCCGATTGTGGCGGCAATATTTCTGAGACGGCGCGGCGACTCGGGATCCATCGGCGGACCCTGCAGCGCAAACTCGCCACCGACCCTCCCCAGGATTGAAATGAACGGCAGCCTGCATCTGAACTGGCTGATCCGGTCGCGGTGGCTGATTCTGCTGACTCAGGCAGCCCTGGTCGTGCTGACCGACCTCGCGACACCGTTCGAGGTTCCGACTGCCATCCTCCTCGGCCTGATCGGCGTGCTTGCGGCCACGAACCTCGGCCTTTCGCGCCTGGTCGAATCGCCGCACGCAAAGGCCTGGCTGGTCGCGACACTCGTGCTCGATCTGGTCATCTTGACGGTCGGGCTCGGTATGAGCGGCGGCCCGATGAATCCCTTTAGCTCATTCTACGTCGTCTACGTCGCGCTGGGGGCCCTCGTCTTTGACCGCATGGGTATCGCGCTCACGGCTCTACTGGCGATTCTGGGATATGGCTCACTCTACGTAGTCGGCGATTCGGGACATCACCATCATGACCATCAATGGATGCAATGGCATCTCGACGGCATGTGGGTCGCGATGGCATCGACGGCAGTTCTGATTGCGTATTTCGTGCATATCCTGAATGAAGCCGTCGCCTCGCAGAACAAGCAGCTACGCGAGATGCGGCAGTCACGCGAACGCTACGACCGAGCGGCCATGCTTACTTCGATGGCGGCGGGCGCAGCTCACGAACTCGCGACTCCTCTCTCGACGATTGCCGTCGCTGCAAAATCGCTATCGACCGAGATCGATCAGCCTTATCTACGCGAGGATGCCCTCGCCATCCGTGACGAAACCGAGAGGTGTCGCGCGATTCTCAAACGCCTCTCCTACGGCGCTGGAGATACACCGGGAGAGGGATTCGAAGTGATCGAGCTCGACGAACTGGTTGCGCGCGCCCTTGAAAACACGCAGCAGGGCGAAATCGAGGTCGAGGTCGAAGTCGAAAGCGGGAGCATCCGAGCACCGGTCGAGACGGTTGTCGAAGCGTGGAGCGCGCTGATTCAAAACGCGGTTGATGCGCACGTCGAGAGCCAGGAACGGGGCCCTCTTCGACTGCATGTTCAAAGGTCTGAACGTGATTATGAGATGATGATCGAAGACCGCGGGGGCGGCATTGACGAGGATATCATCGAGCTCGTTCGCGAGCCCTTCTACTCGACCAAAAGTGCGCCAGATCGCATGGGGCTGGGCCTTTTTGTCGCCGAGATGTCAGCGCGTCGATTGGGTGGGACGCTCGAGATCGACACGGACGCGACCGGAAGCCGCATCATGTGGCGAGCGCCGCTTAGACCGCAGGACTGAACTACTCGGTCGCGGCAGCTTCGGCGCGCACCGCCGCGGCATGCTTCTCAGCACCGTCGATCTTATAAGCCAGCGCGATACCCCCGATCAGACCGAGCACGAGGCAGAGGACGATGTAGAACGTCACCTTGCGCTGATAGACAGGGTCGCGGGTGTCGTATTTTTTCCAGGATTGAGACATCTTTATTTCCTTCCAGGACACCCGATGGCAGTACGGGCATCTTTCGCAACTAAGATGCGAAAGAATCAGGGTCGATGCGTTAGATCACCGGCTGCAGTGGCGCAAGTCCCATAATGATCCCCACGGTGTAAAGCACGCCGTAGAGGACCAACAATTTGGCCGTTCGTTCGAGGACCGGATTCAAATCGCGGCCGCGCAGCGTCACGAACTGACGCATCAACGTCATCGCAAGGGGAACGGATAAGAGCGGCAAAACAATCCATCCATCTGCCTGTCCCATCAAATACTGCGCGATCGGCACGGCATACGCGATGATCAGCATCGAGGCATATTGAACCTGTGTTCCACGGCGTCCGAAGCGCACCGCCAGGGTACGCTTTCCAGCCAGCACGTCGGTGTCCATGTCGCGATAGTTGTTCACGATGAGGATTGCGACCGAGAGACAACCGATAGGAATCGAGGCCAGGAGCGCGACGAACGACCACTCACCGGCCTGCACGTAATGAGTGGCCGTGACGGCGATCAGGCCGAAAAAGACGAAGACGAAGACGTCTCCGAGACCGTGGTAACCAAGCGGAAATGGACCGCCTGTGTAGGCCACGCCGCTCAGAATCGAGAGCACGCCGATCACCGCGATCGGCCAGCCTCCGACCCAGATCAGATATGCGCCGACCGCCGCCGAAAGCGCAAAAGTGAGCACCATCGCGTTGCGCACGGCATATTCGTCGATGAGCCCGGCCTGCGTGACCCGGGTTGGGCCGAGCCGGTCTTCGGTATCAGCGCCCTTTTTGAAGTCGAAATAATCATTGGCGAGGTTGGTGCCAATCTGGATCAACATCGCGCCGAGTAGAGCCGCTGAGGCGGCGAGCCATGCGTGGCGCTCCTGTGCAAACGCGACGGCCGTACCGACCATCACCGGGATCAGCGCGGCTGGCAGTGTCTTGGGGCGGGTCGCCATGACCCATGCCTTCGCAGGCGAGATTTCGTCGAGGCTCGCAGCGCTCATGCGATCTCCTTCCAGAATGTGTTCAGAGCGGCGGCGACCGCCGCGGCATCGTCATGATGTGCCGCATGACCGGCATCGTCGATGAGCACGAATCGACCATCGCCGACCTCGGCCGCGAGACTCTCGGCAATCGCCGAGTATTTGGGATCTTGTTTCCCGGCGATAAAAAGCGAAGGAACGTTGATCTCATCGAGGCGCTGCCAGTAATTCGGCTGAGCGCCTTGCCCTGCGCCCCTCAGTGCATTGGCGTATCCATGTGCCGTACCCTCGAGCCGTCGCTCGCGCGAGATGCGTGCCCAGTCGGCGCCGCGACGCTCGATCGTGGCCGATAAGATTGGATGCTGCATCCAGTGATCGACGAATCGGGCGAGGCCATCCTCGAGGATGCGGCTGGCGAGGTCTTCGTCTTTGGCGCGTCGTTCCTTGCGCTCCCAGCCGTCGACGATGCCTGCGTTCGCGCCGATCGTCACAAGGCTCGCCACACGTTCGGGCCGCTCGATGCTGAAACCGACCGCGAGACGGCCTCCCATCGAGTAGCCGACCAGATGGGCACGCTCGATGCCCGCCAGGTCGAGCTGGCGTTCGAGATCGTCGAAATAGGCCTCGAAATCATATGCTTCCGAGTCTTCGGGAGTCAGTCCCCCTGCATGTCCGAGCAAATTCAGAGCCTCGGTCTCGGGCAGTAGATCGGCGAGCTCGTCGAAATCGTGCGGCGAGCCCGTGAACCCGTGCAGCAACACAATCTTCTCTGCCGCCGAAACCCGCATAGGAACTGGGTCCCGAAGACTCACCAGATCGAGTTCGCGCTCGAGCCACTCGCGGTGCTTTTTGCGGCTGAATTCGGCGTCGGTTCGTACCTCGATGATGCGAATGCCATCGCGATGTGAGAGCGATGCGGCAAGGTCTTGCGCGTCTTCGGGACACGCATAGGCAATGCCGAAAGCGGCGGCGACCGATTCGATATCCATGTCGACTTCGGTACGGAAATGCTTCTCGAACGCGTCGAAGGCGAGGCCGGCGAGCGGCAAATAGTCAAAGATGGCGCCTCCGCCGTTGTTGACCACCACGATATCGAGATCGAATGCGCCTGGATTGCGTCGGATGGCGGCAAGCGCCGAGACATCGTGGGCAAAGGCAACATCGCCGATGATCAGCGTCGTCGGGCCGGTGCTCGCGACACCGAGCGCGGTCGACAGAACGCCATCGATTCCGTTCAAGCCGCGATTTGCGATGATGCGCAGATTCTTGCGCGTATCGCCGAAGACCTCGAGCTCGCGAAGAGGCATGCTACTCGAGACGACGAGAGTCGATTCGGCTGCTGCGCATTCGACGACGGTCGACACGACCGCCCCATCGAAAACGTCTTCGGGAGGCGCTTGATTCGCCAGCGAGTCGGATGCCGCGACGTGCC
>CAYFTY010000070.1:0-10371 GCA_964346045.1 uncultured Bradymonadales bacterium
GGAGTTCAGACGTGTGCTCTTCCGATCTGAGCGAGGTGGGAGAGGAATCTTCGGTCAGTGAAGTCAGTGAGGTCAGCGAAGTCTCGGATGCCGAAGACGATGAAGACAGAGCCTCAGACTCGGAAGAAGAATGAAAGCTTTCCGACTGGCCTTGCTTGTCGCAGTGACCCTTGCGTTCCTGACGCTCGACGTGAAAGACGCGCGAGCAGCAGGCTTCGAGGTCCCCGAGAACACGACTCGTTCGGTGGCCAGAGGCGGAACCGGGGCGCTCTCGAAACGAGATCCTTCGGCCCTCTACTTCAACCCGGCGCTACTGCCGCGCTCAGACGGCTTCCAGGTGCTTCTCGACGTGAATCTGGTGGGTATGGATGCCAGTTTCCAACGCGATGACTTCTTCGTCGAGTCGCGTGATGTGACGCGAGAATTTCAGGCTTCGGAGAATCAGCGAGGATTCTTCCCGGCGCCCTTTCTGGCGTTGAGCTACGATTTTGGCATCGATGATCTCGGCGTCGCGATCGGGGCCTTTGGGCCCAGTGCATATGGACGACGGTGTTATACCGAGGTCGTGGATGGCGAATGTGCTTTCGATCTCGAGGCGAGCGCGAAGCATATGATCCTCGCCTCGGACCTCTTGCAGATCTATTTTACTGCAGGGGTGGGTTATACATTCGACCTCGGCCCCGGAGAACTCAGCATCGGTGCTGCGGGAGCACTTGCGTATCAGAATCTCGAGTTCAGTCTCGTGCTCGATGAAGTTCTCATCGACGGCACCTTCGATGAGGCCCCTGATAATCAGTCACCGTTTACGGGAACCAATCTCACCGACATCAAACCGACTGGATTCTTTGGCGTGGTCTACCACTGGAAAGGCCTGCGAGTGGGTGCTTCGTATCGTCCTCCGATCAACTGGGAGGCCGAGGGGGATTTCGAAATCGAGTTCCCCGAAGTGATCGCGGATCTCGCTCGGATCGAGGGAGATCAGACCTTGAACTTCGAGACCAAACAGGCCGGGAGTCTGCGAGCAGGCATTCAGTACGAGCACGGTGTGCACCCCGGAGTGAGAGGGCATCCTCTCTTCGACATCGAATTCAACCTGGTCTGGGAAGATTGGTCGCGACTCGAATATTTTCGCATCGCACCCGCCGCAGATCTGTTCATCGGATCGTCCGAGCAGACGCTGAATCCGGTCTTCCAGCCCAAATTTTACCGGGATACCTACAGCTTTCGGCTCGGCGGCTCGTACGGAGCGCTCTCGTGGATGACCGCGCACCTGGGCGCGAGCTACGAAACGGCGGCACAGCAAGAAGAACTCACCAACGCAGACTTTCTCTCGTGGGATCGGACGACCGTCGGTGGGGGGCTATCGCTGCACCTCGTCGACTACCTCGATATCGACCTCGGCTATGCATACACCTTCATGCCCGACCGCTCGGTCTCCAACGGTGAAGTCTATCAGCCCATCCCGTTCAGCGGCTGCGTGGGTCCTGATTATCAGGGAGAAGCATGCCAGAATCCGGGTACGCCGCCGGGCAATCCTCAGAACGAGGGTGAATGGTCGGCATCTTTTCAAATCATCAGCTTTGGTCTGACGTACAAGCTCGACTAGGCCTCTTCATACACTTCGCTCATGACGCCCTCCATATGCATGGCCGGCACAACGACGCGTACTCGCGTTCCGCGTCGGCGCGAAGAGCTGTAATTCCAATAGCCGCCGACGAGACGCAACGCATCTCGAGCTGTCGAGAGCCCGAGGCCTGCGTGACCCCTCTTGGTCGTAAAGAATGGGTCTTCGGCCCTACCGAGCTCGTGACGAGTCATCCCTCGGCCGTCATCGACGACCTCGAAACACAACTTGTCTCCAAAAGACTCGATCGAGACTTCGACCGTGCCTGAATTTGGCCGTGATTCGATGGCATTGGCGACGACAGGCTGCAAGATGTCTTCGATCACACGCGGCGATACGAAAGCTGCCGGGTCGATCTCATCGTCGAGATCACAGACCACATTGACCATCTTGTCTGACCAGCTCGAAACAAGCGGTCCCAGCTCCGTGGCTCGGACCGGGAGTTTTTCGTCACTCGACACGCCATCGCCGAGGTCTTCGCCGAGTGCTTGAATCGACTCATGAAGCGAGTCGACGGCCACCAGAATACGCTCTGCCGCCTCCTCGACATCATCGGGACGGTCTCGAAGCACCTCGGTGAGCGCTCGCAGCGAAGCGAGACGTGAGCGAACATTGTCGGAGAGATAATCCTGCATATCGGCGACGACGTTTCGCCTCAGCCGCCGGATACGCCACTCGTGATTGATCTCGAGCGAAGTATCGTCGACCACGAAAAAAGCGATCATCCCTCCGCCGGGAGAAACGTCCCAGTACCGAAAATTCTTGGGTTGTCCGTCATCGCGGTGGGCGACCACATGATATTCGCGAGAGCCGTTCGCTTTGGCGAAGATGCGCGTAATTTCGAGATGAGCGCGACGTTCGAGGTCAAAGAGGTCGAAGATGGGATCGCCGATTTCGAGGTCGAGCGCCTCCATCCAGAAATCGGGGGCATCCGCAACGGTGCCGCTCTTCTCGATGACGAGAAGCCCTCCCGGCAGCTTTCGCTTTGGTCCTCGCTCGCTCACAGGGTCACTTGCTGAAGAGTTCGTGCACGCCCGACGTGACGGTTTCAAGATGTTTGCGCATCACGGCCTGCGTGAATCCGAGCGTCGTCCTCGATTCGGTGACGATGTGCCAGAAAAAGCCCGAGTCGGCGAGCGGCAACGAGATCGAAGTCGCGTTATCGCCCTCGATGACCATGCCTTTTACGGCCTGCTCGGCGCCCAGCTCTTTCAGTGCTGCTCCGACGTTTCGATAGACTTCGCTATGGAACGCATCGGCGGCGGCGGCATCGTCGTCGTCGAGATTCGAAATCGTAGCCAGCGGCAGGCCCGAATCGAGACTGACAATACTCGCGGTCAGACATCCGGGAAGCTCGTCTGAGGTCGATTGCAAGAGGTCAAAAAGCGTCATTTCAAGGCTCCAGCGTCGAGTTCAGACTTTTCTGAAAGCGTCGCATCAATACGAGCGCGACTCCAAGGCTGGTGTCGCAACCCACGACAGCGACATGGATATATGGGGTGGTGCCCAGACGCCTCAGAATCACGTACTCGTCTTCGAGCGTGATCTGCAATTCGTTCAGGAGGTCCGACTCATGTAAGGCCTGGATTGTGCGCTCCGCGGCCGCGACCACATCGCCAAAGAAAACAGCGAGCGCGTCGGGTTCGTATGTGCTGCCATTGGGTTCGACGAAGTCCAGAGCCATGCCCTCGTCAGGCGAGATAATCCCCGTAATGCGCAGACTCGGACAATCGCGGGCAAAGTCGACGAGCTGGGCTTGAAAGCCGTCGGTCGCCACCACTTCCGAATCGAACACGGCTGAATCGGCAGGCTCACGGAAAGGGGCCCGAAATTCGACGACTTCCTCCGAGTCGTCGTCCTGGTCTTCGGCGTCGTCTTCGTCCTCTAAAGTCGTCGGTGCAGGATGCTCACTGGTGCTCTTGTCTTCACTTTCGGCAAAGCTCTCGTCATTCGCAGCAGAGCTCTCCTCAGCATCGAATTCGGCATCGAAGTCATCGAGCTCGCCGCTCAATTCCTCGGCCAGGTCTTCGGCAAGCTCTTCGGCGATCTCGTCTGCGGCATCATCGATTGATGGCTCGCTGGCCATCTCGATCTCGGCCAGCTCTTCTTCCGAAAAGAAGGGTACAGACGGCTCGCTGCCAACGTCTCCTGACTCGGCCACGATACTGTTGACCTCCGAATTCGAGACGCCCATCCCGACGTCCGTATCATCGTCGACCTCATCCGAGCTCGCACGCTCTTCATCGGCTCTTTTGACGCCTTCGAAGAGTAGATCCTGCCAGCTCATGGTCACCGTCTCTTCATCGTTCTGAAAGTCGGACTGCATGAAAATGTCGCCCTGCCGCAGGGCGAGCATTCGGAAGACGGCTTCGTCACCGGTGACACCATCGAACTCCGAGTGCACGACATCGCCGTTGTCGAAGACGATCTTGCCGCGGTGATCTTTATGCTTCAGATGCAAGAGCGCCGTGCGCTTGGCGAGGCAGAGCATCTGAATGATATCTGTGAGTTCGAGGTCGCTGAGTACGCCTTGAAATCCCTCTTTCTCGTCGAGAAGCTCGAGAATAGCATCGCGCAACTCACTCACATTGAATGGTTTTTCAATGTAGTGCGTGATGCCGATTCGGTCGGCAAAGTTCTGAATCCGATTGGTTCCGAATGCCGTCATGATGATGACACGCGAATCGGGTGCCACCTCTTTGGCCCTGAGAATCAGCTGAAATCCGTCGACCTTGCCTGGCATTTTGATGTCGGAAACCAGGAGGTCGACGCGTTTGTCTCTCAGCGCTTCGAGGCCCTCTTCGCCACTATTCGCGGTGATGATTTCGATATCATCGCGATCGGGAAAGAGATTCTTCTCGAGCGCCCAGAGGAGATGTTCCTCTTCGTCGACGATCAGTACGTTGTACATGCCGGAGTTCTCGAAGGATTTTGGACACGTCGGAGTGCCCATATTTATACATGCTTTGCGCACGTCGGCAAGCACGCTGCCGAAACCTTGCGGAGTCGCGCGGGCGGGGTAAGCTCTCTGACGAAACAGGCTCATCCATGAAACTCTTCGCCATCCTCCATCTCATTGCGTTCGCACTCGTCTTCGCAGGCTGTGAGACCCCTGATCGGCACGTCGACGATAGTCACGAGTTGGTCGGAACGGTGGAACCCGCGTCGCAGAGCGAGGCTGGTGGCTTCGACCGACGAACACTCTGGTATCGAGTTGCCCTGGCCGACGAATCGCTCGACGTGCGAGTGCGGCTTTTTTCTCCGCCGGCGGTGACGCGCTTCTTCTTGCCGGGGCCATGGGGCGGTACCGACTTTGCGAACCGTATTCGCATCGCAGGAGCACACGGTCCCAAGGGCCCCCGCTTTCTGACCATCGATCGAAGAAATGGCCGCATCGAACTCGAAGGCAATGACGCTGCGTGGGTCGAACTACGATACCGGGTCGACCTCGAATCTGACTCGTCCATTCCACTCGCGCCCCGATATTCAGACGGCGTTTTGACCGCGTTCGGCCCTGCGATTCTGGTTCTCCCGGCCAAACAGATTCTCGACCGCACACGCGAGATCCCGATCGAAGTCAACCTGCCTTCCGATTGGTCGCTGTTGAGCACGTGGCGTCGCGTGCATCGAGCTGCGAGTCGAGCGGTACGCGGCAACACCGTCTGGGGATTCATGGCCGAAGACTCGAACGTTCTGCGCGACGCGTTCCTCGTGGCTGGAAAAGAACTCGATGTCTTGCATCGTGGCAAAGACCAGAATGTCTCGGTGGGATTTGAACCTACGTTCGTCGGCGACCGCGACGCCATCACGGATCTGGTCTTCCAAGTGGTCGAACGGTTTCGCGCAGATTACGGCGACCTCGGGCCGACACGCGTTTACATCGATGCCCGAGAAGGAGCCGACAACGAGACGACCGGAGGCCTCGGCCGAAGCGGCGGATTCGTACTCGAGCTGCCGCACGACGCGGCGCTCGATGCGGCCCCGGTGCTCATCGCAACGCACGAGGCCCTACCCCTCTGGAATGGTCATCATCTCGTGCCCGCCGCAAGTGAAGAGGAGAAGCTGCGCTGGTTCAAGGAAGGCGTCACCCACTACATGGCGATTCGCAGTGCCTGCGAGTCGGGCCACTTCGGCATGAAAGACGCCCTCGCCGAACTGGCACGCGTTGCCGACAATTATCAGCGAAACCCGATCAGCCGTGGCGAAGAGGCCAGGCAGGTCGACGAGCTGAGATTTCCTTACGATTTTGGCGTGCTCTTCGCTCTCTCGGTCGACACCTTTCTGCTCGCCAGGAACCATGGTCGCATCGAGCGTTGGCTTCCGATCCTCGAGTCGACACTCCAAAACCAGGACCGCCAGACGTACGACGAAACCGCACTTCTCGCGTCGTTCCGGGCGCTCACGGGGGCCGATCCGCGACTCAGTGATCTCTGGCGTAAGCATGTACGCCAGCAGAGCCCCTTCGAGGTTTCGAAGGTCTTCGAGAGGATCGGCCTACACTTTCTCGAGGCCGACCAGACGCGGGGGCCGAAGCTGATTGCACTCGAACGCCCCAGCCCACAATATGAGGCTCTTCTCGAAACGTGTACGAGCGAATGAACGACATCGAACATCTTGATCTCGAGGACGACTATCCCGAGTACGTCGACGAAACGTGGGGCTATGCGTGGGATGTTTGGGATACCACCCATGCCCGCAATATCTCGCGACATCGAAAGATTCTGGCAGAAGGGAGCGACGATGACCCCGCCGGATTGAGCAATTTCGACCGATGGGCGCTCGTACGCCACCAGCAGGAATCGGGAGAGCCATTTCTCGATTCCTTGCGCTTGATGCTGACCAGCCCGCAGGATCACGGCGGACTCAACCTTCCCGAGATCTTCGAGTTTGCCATTCGAGCCCTGGCCCATCATGGGCTTTTCGACGAGGCAGAACACGCCGAGCAGAAACTCGAGGAACTCTGGCCCGAGTACCCCGGACTGAGTCTGGCTTCCATGACGAGAAAGGCGCTCGAAGGGAGAGACCGCGAAGAACTCGCACACGAGGCGATCGAGTCATGGTCTGAGGATGTCGACCAGCTCATCGATTTCGCAAAGGAGTGGCGCTATCTCGGAGAAAGCGAGATGGCCCGCAAGACGCTCTCGGCCGCACGCTCAATCGCCCAGACGAATGACGACCGCCCTTCCCTTCTGGATATCGAATTGATGTTGAGCGAGCTCGAGTGACTCACTGCAGGATGTAGGACGAGCTCACTTCTGTCGGCGCCCCGTCCCATTTCGCAAATCGCCACCGCGACATATGAGACTTCATGCATTGGTCGAACTCAGTGCCGGAAAGCGTTCCAGGCGAGGCCGAGAATTTGGTGACCTTTCCCGTAGGCTGAATGACGATCGAAACCTTGATTTTCGGTGTCTCGAAACGACCACCACGCCTCATGAATCGCTCACGACAGACCATCACGCTGCGGCGAATGCGCCGGAAGCCTTTGCGTGCTTCGTCTTTCTCGAGCGTATTCGGCAACTTTCCGCCGGTGGCCAGTGAATCAGTCGGACGATTGATCGTCGTCGTATCCGACCGCCCCTGTCCGTACGCGAGGAGCCTCTCCTTGGCGCTGAGCTCCTTCTTCGGTTCGGGCTTGTCTTCGGCAGGCTTTTTGGACTTCGCGCCCTTCGGAGGTGCCTGAGCTGCCGCCTTCGTGTCGTCCTTTGCCTTGTTGGTGGCCTTTGGCGCCTTTGCCTGTGGCTTGGCAGAAGCCGCGGTTTTCGGCGCCTCTACTCTCGCGCGAGGTTCGGGCTCTGGATCAGGAAGGGGTTCGAGATCTTCGACCTTCTCGTCGGCTTTGATGACTTCTTCCTCGAGTTGTAGCTCAGCAAATTTATTGAGCTTATTCGAGGAGTAGACTCGCTCTTTGATTTCGCGCGGTGCGTCGTCTTTCTTCGGCGCTTCGACGACGGCCGCCTCTTTGTCTGCGCCCGCATTCATGACTCCGACGGTGATCGCCGTCGCTGCGACTCCCCCGAGGAGCAGTGCAATACCCACGGCAGCCCACACAACCTTTCCGCGCCCTTCCTTCTGGATCTCTTGAAGCTGGATCAAAAGTGAGCCGGTCGTGGTCTGGCTGCGTGCCGCGGCAGGGGCCGCCGCACTCTCGAGCTTTGGTACGTCAGGGAAGAACGGGATCACACCGCTGTCTTCAGCCGATTCGGCCTCGGGCTCGCTTTCGCCCAAACCCATAGGCAGCGGCTTTCGCTCATCTGCGTCGGCGAGGATATTGGAGGTGCTCGAGGTCGAGTCCTCCGTCAACGTTTCTTGCTCGGTCTTCGAGCCCGCGTGTGGAAGGTCGAATGCCGGAATCGCCGATTCCGAGCGAGGAACGTCTTCTTCGCCTTCAGCCGGCGTCGCTTCGACACCGGGAGCAAACGTCATCTGCGCCGTATTCGGAGTCTCATTCAGCTCTCCAAGCGGCTCGGGTGTCGTTTCGGCACGCCCTTTCTTCAGTTTCGCGCGGAGCTTTTCGATCTTGTCGTTCCGAGGAGACGATTTACTCGATCGCTCGGGAGTCGGCGCCTGTTGCTTTTCGAACGATGAAGGTACCGCGCCCTGACGAGCCTTGTTCGGACCATCAGATGCTTTGATGGCCTCGACCTTGCCCGTGAACCCGAGAGTCTTGGACCGGGGTTTGACCTCCTGTCCCGACTTCAGCGCCTCATCGAACGCATCCACCTGCGCGACGGGCTTCCAATCGACGAGTACCTCGTGCCAGACGTAGCATTCGTCACCGAGTTCACCGGAGCCGAACCGTTCACGCAGCGCGTCCAGTCCCAGAGGCCCTGACGATTGGCCATTGATCGAAAAATACCAGTTTTGCTGGGGTGGCTCGTCGGACTTCTGCAGAGGAGACGGCTTGGGAATTTTGGGAGGGCCGCTGGTGCCAGGACGTTCTTCGGCATCACCGACCGGTGCAAGTGCTTCTCGCACGGTGACGATATTGCTGCACTTCTTGCAGCGAACCTTGAGCACCTTACCGCGAACTTTTTCATCCGCGATGGAGTACTTTGTATTGCAAACGTCGCAGTAGAACTTCATGCGAGCAAGCCCTTACCGGGTGGCTGGGATTCGAGCCGAATGTAACCGCTCCGGACAGTCCGTCACTGTCCACCCTAACAGATCAACCTCAGACCCGCTATGCCCCAAACCAGTCTGAATTCGGGTTGCGTCGACTTTGAGAGCCCGAGCCAGTCGCGGATCTCAGAGAATGGCGAGCAACAACATGATCAGCGGCCCCGTGAGAAGCATCAAAAAAGCCGTGTAACCAATGATATCTCGTGCCCGAAGACCCATGATCCCAAGGAGGGGAAGTGCCCAGAATGGCTGCAGCATATTGGTCCAGGCGTCTCCGTAGCTCAGCGCCATGATCGCTTTGTGGGCGGGCACCCCAAGCTCCGAAATAGACTGCATCATCACCGGCCCCTGGACGGCCCACTGACCGCCGCCGCTCGGAACGAAAAAATTCACGAGTCCTGCCGAAAGAAAGGTCAAGATCGGGAAGGTGATATCACTCGAAATCGAGACGAAGAACTCGGCGACCTGAACGATCATCCCACTGGCCTTCAGAAGCCCCAGAATGCCGAAATAAAATGGGAATTGCAGTATAATTCCGGCGCATCCTCGCACGCCGTCGACCACCGCATCGACGTAGCTACGAGGGCTTGGATGAAGGAGAAGCCCCAGACCGAGAAACGTGAGATTGATACTGTCGAGATTCCAGCCGGCCGCGCCTTTCACCGAAAAGAAATGCGCGAGATAGGCGAAGACAAAGACGGCCAGAAGCGTGCTCAGAAGTCGACTCGATTCGAGAGTCGCGACCAGCTTGGAGCGCGAGTCGATGCACTCATCTTCGTTCTCCAGATCCTCGAGCGAGCCTTCGTAGCCGCGCATTTCATCCTCATCCCCCGGCATGAGCAACCAGAAGGTGAGCGGAATCACCACCAGAAGCATGCCCGTTACCACGATATTTAACGGGCTAAACAACGTCTCTGTGATCGGGATGACCCCGAGCGTGTCCTCCAAAAAATGGCCCGGTTCGGCCACTTTGAGCGGAGCGGAGCCCGAAAAGCCCCCGTGCCACACCATGAAGCCGGCATAACCCGCAGCACCGAGCAGCGGGTAGTGAACGGCACGCCCCTCTCGGGCGAAGGCGCGCCCCATCTCACGGGCCATAAACGCACCGGCGATGGCTCCGAGCCCCCATTGAATGAGACTCGCAAGGCAGGCGACCAATGCGACGATCGCAGCAGCCCCCCGGGGCGTCCGGGCCAGCTTTGCCACCGACTCGATGCCTCTGCGGACGGGACGCGTCATGGCGAGGGCATGCCCGGTGATGAGAACGATGCACATCTGAAGCGCGAACTTCATGAGACCTGTGCCGTAGAAATCGGCGTACCAACCTGCGCCCAGCGCGACCACGCGCTCACCGAAACTCAGTTCTTCAAAGGTCTGGCCGAAGAAAAGTGCGAGAACAAAGGTCGCGATCGTGAGCACGATCGCAAAGACGAAGGGATCGGGGACGTACTTCTCAGAAAAACCCGCAAGTCGGCTGCCGAGCTTGGAAATCATGCATCCTCCGAATCCAGGCCTGCGAGGATCGATTTCACCTCTTCCTCGGTTCGCTCAATCTTCGAACGGCACGCCGAGATGAGCTCTGAGGCGCGCGCAACCTCATCCGCCAGCTCATCGAGCTCGACTTC
>CAYFTY010000071.1:0-10358 GCA_964346045.1 uncultured Bradymonadales bacterium
CTCACAATCAATCACTTGCGCTGCAGGTCGACGTTCCCTTTACCGACAAAAATAAGGTGAAGAGTATTCTGCCAAATCTGCTGACAGACCGGCTACCGGTCAATGTGCGTGACGTGACCTTCGATTTTCGTCTGCAGGGTACCGAAGCGGCACCTCGTGCACAGGTAGCCTTCGCTCAGAGCGCACATCTTGCAGACTTCCTCGCCTCGGCAGAGACGTTGGGGCTCGACCCTGCTCGAATCTGTGTCCCGGAGTTGATTTTGAGCCTCGCAGGCTACGACTCCATTGACTTTCAGGATGGTCCGGTCGCTGTGCTAGATATAGGGCACACACATACGCAGGTGGTCGTTTTCGACGGTCGCGAGGTGCACATGGCGCGGACGATGCGCACGGCAGGACATGCCATCACCGAGTCGATCGCCGAGGCGTTCGGCCTCGGATATGAGACCGCCGAGAAGCATAAACACGAATATGCGGCGATCGTCCCGGATGCCGAGGCGCCAAACGACGAAGTCCGACGCTTCAGTGCTGCGATCAAATCGGCATTGCAGCCGCTGGCTCGTGATCTACGACGCTCATTTCGTGGCCTCTATGCGCGGCAACGCGTCGAGATCACCGAAGTCTATCTCTGCGGCGGAAGCTCGCAGATCGGCAATATCGATGCGTTCCTTCGCGACGAATTGGGACTACCGGTACGTAGGCTCCAACTTCCGGGAGGCCCAGGCGGCGCGCCCTCAGCCCTGTCGTATGCGCTGGGACAGACCTTCAAAGACGGCATCAAGAATCATGTTTTGAATCTGCGACAGGGACCTTTCACGTACCGAGGAACCTCGAGCTACATGCGCCGTCAGTTGATGATTGTGGCCGCCGTCGCCGCCATGATTCTGATGGTCGGCATAGGCGCACTCTTCCTTCAAAATCAGGCCTACGAGGCACGGCGCGACGCCATGCGAGCAACTCTTCAAAAGCAGACCGAGCAGGTCTTTGGAGAAAAAATCACCAAGACCAGCGACATCAAACGGCGGCTCGCCGGCGAAGATGGAGCCGTCAAGGGATTCGTACCCCAGATGAGCGCCTATGAGTTGATGTTCCTTGTGACCTCGAAGATCTCGTCGGAGCAAGATCTCGACCTGCAGCGCTTTGAGGTCGATATCGATCGCCGGGTCATCCAGATCATGGGAGAAACGACTGACGCCCAGGCCGTCGACAAGTTGGTGAGCGACCTCGAGACAATCGATTGCCTCAAGAATATCAAGAAAGACAAGTTGAACGTGGGACGTGACGGCCGCGCCGACTTCGAGCTTCAAATTGCGACGGAGTGTTCCTGATGAGTGCGCGAAGTGAAAAAGAAAAGAAGAGCATTCTTGCCAACCTGAGCGAACGTGAAAGACGTTTGTTGATGGCCATGTTTGCGGTCTTTGCGA
Organism: uncultured Bradymonadales bacterium; assembly: GCA_964346045.1. Taxonomy (GTDB): domain Bacteria; phylum Myxococcota_A; class Bradymonadia; order Bradymonadales; family Bradymonadaceae; genus CAYFTY01. Next base: position 1,425 of record CAYFTY010000071.1, read on the forward strand.
TCATTCTCGTGATTATCCCGGTCTATCTCGTCCAGGGAGCGATGGATGAGGTCGAGACCGAGACCGCGCAATACCGGAACGCTCTGGATCTTCTGGCCGCCGGTGCCCCGCAATACCTCGAACAGAAGAAAAACCAGCAGGACAACCAGAGCCACAAGCAAATCAGCGACGAAGTACTCGAAAACAACGAGATCAAACTCACGAGCTTCGTGGCCGAGCAGGCGAGCGCGGTCGACATCACCGTGACGAGCTATGACGAAGACCAACTTCCCTTTGGCGACACCAAGAGGGACGAGGGGCCGATCATCATCGAAAACCAACTGCGCGTCGAAATACGCGAAGCTCAAATGAACAAGCTGGTCAGCCTGATGGACCGCATCGAAAAATCGAGCGAACCGGTCTTCATCAAGCGTCTCGACGTCCGAAAACATCGCGCCCGAAACAGCGAGGGTAAGGTGCGAGCCGTACTGACCGTTTCGACCTTTGTCCGCAAGCAAGAGGAAAGCTGATGTTAGCTCTGATGGACAAGACGATCGTTCGCATCCCGGTATATATCGGCTTCGGTCTCCTCTGCGTACTGATTTCGATGGGGTTGACCTTCCCCGACGACGAGCTCAAAGAGATCCTCGTCGTGCAGGCCGAGAGCCAGCTCGGCAGCGATTATCGTGTACGCATCACCGACCTCGATATCTGGTGGTTTACCGGCGTGACGCTCGAGGGAGTCACCATCGAAGAAAGGGTGGATCCCAACGATGCCGACCCGGTCGTCGAGGATGAAGGACTGCCGGCCGACCTTCCGATGAAGGTTAGATTCTCGGAGGTATCCGCACGTCTGGCGGTTTTCGCGAGCCTTTTTAATCTGGCACCCGTCGTCGAATTTGAAGCAGATCTCGGCGGCGGCATCATCGAAGGTGACGTGGTGATCGGCAGTGGCGAATACGAGGTGAGTGTCGAGGTCGAATCTCTCGATCTACGCAAGACGACCGCGCTACTCGCAATCACGGGTGTGCCGTTTTTCGGAGAATTGGACGCCGACATGAATTTCACGGTCGACTCGAAGACCGGTGCCCCCACGGCAGGGTATATCAACATTTCCGGTAACCAGCTCACGCTCGGGCCAGCCACCGTACGAACCGATAAATTCCCGCCCCTGACCTTCTTCGAGATTCCCCAGAGTAACTTCGGCACGCTGAATATCGACATGCAGGTCGAAGAGCAGAAGCCGAGAGGATCCAAGCTGGTCATCGAGAATTTCACGACCCGAGGTCGAGACATACGCACCGAGGCATGGGGCGACATCGAGCTCTCGACCCGATTTGAGCGCCATCGACCAGGCGTCGAACTGCGCCTGCAATTCGACGAAGGATTCGTCAAAAAGAACAGCCTCGCGCCTCTGTTGAACGTGAAACAATTCCGACGAGGCCAGAACAAGGACTGGTATGGTTTCGTGCTTTACGGCACACTGGGGCGTGTTCAGTTCAAAGGCTCGACACAGGCCGCCCAGGGCCCCAAAGAGAAGCCGAAAGATGAGAGCGCTGAAGCAGAGGAGAAGAAGTGAGCGACGATACGCGAAGCACCCAGAGAATGTCTTCGGCTCAGATGCGTGAGCTCCAAAATATCGTCGAAAATGGCGCCGAACTCACGATGACGGTAACTCCTAGCGTCCTGGCGCGTATCGGTGAGCTCTTGCCTGTAATCGAGGAAATCGAAGGCCTCGACGAGGGTTCACTAAGTGTCGATGCCGGTGCAATGCACATCATGCTCGTAGGACTCGACGTCCTCGAGGGCTGACTCGTGGCACAGACCACTAGCCATCATACCAGGCAAAGGGTGCGACCTCGTCGATCCGACTCGCCCCCATCCTCAACATCAACAATCTGTCGAGCCCAAGCGCCACTCCCGCCGAGGGCGGCATCCCACGCTCTAGCGCATTCAGAAAATCTGTGGGCATGGGCAAGGCATCGAGCCCCTGTTGCCGACGCTGGCGCAGGTCGTCTTCGAACCGTGCTCTCTGCTCGACTGGATCCACCAGCTCTTCGAATCCATTCGCAATTTCGAGTCCATCCACATAGAGCTCGAAACGAAGCGCCACCCGAGGATCGTCGGGGTCCTTGCAAGCAAGTACCGCCTGAGAAACCGGCCAATGTGTCACGAAGACGGGGCCACGAGCCCTGAGCGCCTCGTCGATATGGGTAACCATCAGCTCGAAGAAAATCTCATCCCAACGCCGGTTTTCGGGAGGTTGCAAGGCGCCGACCTCGATGACGCGTTTGCGCAGCGTCTCTGACGTGTCCAGCGCCAGGATGTCGATATCGAGCACCTCCAGAAAGAGATCCTGCATGGTGATTTTCTCGAAGCCCGGCTCGATGTCGAGATATCCCGAAACCAAGGCCTCGACATCGGCGATGATGGCCTCGACATGCTCCCACGCGCGGTACCATTCGAGGATGGTAAACTCGGGGTTGTGCAGCGCGCCGACTTCTCCATCGCGATACACTTTCGCGATCTGGAATATCCGCTCGAACCCGTCGACGAGAAGTCGCTTCATCGCAAACTCGGGTGAGGTATGCAGGTAGCGCTCACCCGCTTCGAGCGGCTCCAGGTATCGATCGGTACCCGGCTCGGTGACCAGATTTGGCGTCTCGACCTCGAGAAAGGCCCTCGCACCGAAGAATTCGCGAAGATAGACAAGAAGCGCATCGCGCTCGATGGGCGCATTCGTGGGAATCGCGTTGCCTCGCTCGCCGTGAGCGATGACCTCGACCTGGCTCGGCTCGAGTCCGTCTGCACCGAAGGTGCCCGAGACACGCACGAGGTCTCCATCCTCGAGGTCCCATGTGCCATGGATCCTGAGTCGCGTATGAGCGTTCGCCAGCCATATGCCAGCGTCGTCTCGTTGGATACGACCAGCCGTGATGACCGAAGTGCGTTGCTCGATCAGATGTAGTGGTGTGTGCATGACTCTTCCCTCGTGAGCATTGCAAGCGCGCCTGAAGATGATACAACGATCTCCTACATTCTCGCGGAGGTAAGATGAAGGGTAATACGTTGCGCAATGTGGCGACCGCATTCGTTCTGGCACTGATTCTCACGGGCTGTGGTGAGGATCTGACGGGGACCGGTCCACAGATTGACGGCATCACGATCACCCCGACGTCGCTTCTGACCTCTGAAACCGGGATGACCGACGAGTTCTTCACGGTCGAAGTCACCATATCGGGCTTCACCGAGCCCATCGATCTAGACTTGAGCCGCGTATTCTATGTGGACCCGACCGGAGAAGAGATCTCGGCAACGTCTATGATGAAGTCCATCTCAAACGCCGACGGCGAGCCGCCGACGTGTCCGGATGTCTGCACCATCACATTCGACCGGATCGCGACGAGTTGGTTTCTCGACGCGGCCGCTAGCCCCACTCCGTACGATATCGGTGCCGAGGTTCGAAGCGTACCCGGAGAGACGGGCCGGGCTTCGGAAGTCGCCCAAGACGTAGGGCTGGCTCAAGTGACGGTGAATGAGGGATGAGCGACCGGAAGCCAAGAGCAGAAAGGGAGCCGCGAGGCCTGCTACCTGCGCTGCAGGACCTTGCCGATGGGATGGTCACCCTCTTCCAACAGCACCTGGCACTTACACGTGCCGAGCTGAAGAATGACGCCTCGATCGCACTTCGCTACGCGGCCGTGCTCGTATTCTTCGTGACGATCGTCTTCCTGGGATATACCCTGCTGAATGTCGCAGTCATCTTATTCGCGGGACTGGCCTTTGGCCTTCTCGGCGCAGCCTTGGCGGCCGTCGTCCTTGCGATAACCAATGCTCTCTACGGAGGGCTCGCGATCAAGACCGTCGTCGAGCGCATGCAAGAGGATCGCCTCGGCCCGCGTATCGCCGGAGCCGAGATCAAACGGAGCAAAGAATGGGCGAAGATGATACAAGCCCAGAACAACGGCGAGAACTGACTCTCGTTTCGCCGACGCAGGAGTTCGACGAGATCGTCGAACTTCGCCAGGCGATCGATTCGACCCGTACCCGTATCGCAAGCAGTCTGGACGACTTGCATTACGAGGTCGAAGAACAACTGGACTGGCGCGGCTGGATCGACGCCAATCCATGGAAGGCCGTCGGCATCGCGTTTGCCACTGGCCTGTACTTTGGAATGAGATGAGGCTGATATGAGTGAAGCAGAGACAAAGGCAGCCCCAGAGCAAGATGAATCCGTCGTGGATCAGGTCAACGAACTCCGCCATCAAATCAGCGACGGATATCACGAAATCGAAGAGACCTATCTGAGCACACGCGATCAGGTCTACGAACTGAATCGACAGGCTGTCGAATTCATTCGCGAACACCCGGCGGCATGTGTCGTCGGAGGGTTTGCGGTCGGCTATATCATCGGAAAACTTGCCAACAAACGGTGGTTCGTATGAGCAACGAAGGAACGAAACGCTCCGATCAGGTCATCGACGATGCTCGTCGGCTCGTGCATGACGCGCGCGAGGCCCGGGTGTTCGAATCGATCTATCGCGAAAATCCATATCTCGTGGTCGCCGCCGCGGCCGGACTCGGATACGTCGCGGCTGGAGGGCTGCCATCACCGTTTACTCGACGGCTTCTCAAAATTGGTATGAAAGCGCTTTTTGTCCCCATCGCCGCGTCTCAACTCAAAGAAATCGCGGTTGGGGTCCAGAATGCACAAACTAACGAAACTCTCGACATGGAGAGATGAGCATGGGCAACAACGTAGATGTAAAGAAACTCATCGAGAATGCGCAACGACAGGCCAGCTCGACGTACGATCGAAGCGTAGACGCGCTTCTCGAGAGGCTCGGACTCGAGCCCAAGAAGTCGACGATGGAGATCGTCTTGCCCGCACTTGGCGTATTCGGTGCCGGGATCGCAGTCGGAGCCGCTCTTGGTGTCCTCTTTGCGCCAAAGCGCGGAGACGAGTTGCGTAGTGACCTGCGTCACCGGATCGGGGATCTCCGAGACCGCAGCGCCGAGCAATATGAAGAACTTCGACACCGCGCCGAGAAAATGGCAGACGAGCCCGAGCAGGTCGAAACAGCTTAGGAGTCTTCGAGCTGGGTCGCCTTGTCTTGCGTCTCCTGAATACGGCGCGACAAACCCACGGTCTGTTTTTCAGACCACGCGTTTGGCACCGCGTACATGACGTGTTCCGTCGGCTCATGCGGCAGATAGATCACCCCGATGGGATCGCCCGGTGTCAATTTCTTATAGGCCTTGTCCACCGTGGCGACCGACCCGTGGGAGAACGAATCCCCGATCTTGTAGCGATAGGTCAGATTGGTCATTCGATCGTTCGCGCTGCTCCAGAATACCCCGGTGATTTCTCCCAGGGTATAGGTTCCCCGCTGATACACGGAGATTTCGTTTCGAGCTTTTTTCGTGACAGCATGGGCCATCACGATGGCCACGAAGACCGCGAAAATTCCCACGAACGCGAACACGGGTTGGTTCATCAGGATACCCGTAATCGGAAACACGGCGGTCAGAAGCACTCCAAAAACCGCCCCGACCAGATTGAAGAGATGGCTCGAGCCCTGATAGGCGTCCCGCAGATAAAAGCTCGGAAATGGTCGCGGCGCCGGTCGAATCTGATAGGGAATCGGGAGGTGTCCGGTCAACGATTCTTTCGGGACCATCAAGAAAGCATCATCGAGGTCGCCACGTAGATCCTGAACGCTCTGGTAGCGCTTCTCGATCTCCGGCTCAGTCATGTGCAGCAAAATCTTTTCAAAACCGAGCGTGACGGGCAGGTCGTCAGGCAGTTTGAACTCGTGAATGCCCTCAAAAAGCTCTCCGGGCGGCCGACCTGTAAGCAATTGCACGCAGGTGGCTCCCATCGCAAAGATATCGGTGGCCGGCTCGCTCTTACCCGCGTATTGCTCGGGAGGCATGTATCCAAAGGTCCCGACGATCGTGGACCCGACGCCATCGAATGTGATCGCCTCGCGGACCGCGCCAAAATCGATCATGGTGATCCGGCCATCCGGCTTCATCATCAGGTTCGCAGGCTTGATATCGCGGTGAATCACCTGGGGATTCAGACCGTGCAGATACTCCAGAATCGCGAGTGTCTGGACAAGGATATCTCGCACGGCGGGTTCCTCGAAAACCTCGCCCCGGTCGAGCTTGTCCTGCAGGGACTCACCCTCGATGAACTCCTGCACCAAAAAGAGCCTCGGAGGAGCGTCCTCGCCTTCGGGCTCGATGACGAAATCCTCGTAATAGCTTGGAATTCCTTCGTGTGAGAGCGACTGCAACGTGCTGCACTCGCGATGGAAGAGGTCGAGATCTTTCCAACGCTTCATGCGGCTGGGCAGTAGCTCTTTGACCGCAACTTTCTTACTCTTTTCTTCGTCGTGGGCGAGCATGGTGCGCCCGAGAGCACCCTCGCCGAGGGTCTCCAGGACCCGATAGCGGCCGCGCAGAACCTGCCCTTCGACTGAGCTGGGATCACCCATTTTGATTCGCTCGTGGTGACGTCATGAAGTACCTCTGGATTTCGATCGACCGAAGAGAGGATATCGCGTCTGCGGTGAAGCGTGAATGTATCTCTCTCGAAGAATCCGTTCAGGGCCTTCGGTTCACGCATGAAGATGATTGGGCCGACGCCGACGACCAGGGGCGTTTTCGTGATTTCGTGGCGATCGCACGCGCCGCCCACGACGACCCACAGATCCTCGAGTGGGTCGCCGAGGAACTCGTCGATCGATTCGGCTGGAAGGTCGACGTACGTCCGGGTGACTAATCGAGATATTTGTCCAGCAGGATCCCGAGATTTTCACGCGTCCACTCGGGGATCGCCTCGGGCTTGGTCATAATTGCATATTGAAGAGCGCTCGACGCGTCACATTCAGCTTCATGTTCGAGCGGAATCGCAGGAATGATGCGCTTGAGGACATCCCTGACGTTCGAGACGTTCTGCCGGATGATCGCCAGCACCTCATTGACGTCGACTTCGTCATCTTCATGCCAGACGTCGTAGTCGGTGGGCATCGCGATGGTCGCGTAGCACATCTCGCATTCGCGGGCTAAACGCGCTTCCGGCTGCGCGGTCATACCAATGAGATTTGCACCCCACTCTCGATGCAGATGGCTCTCGGCGATCGTGCTGAAGGCTGGACCCTCCATACAGACGTAGGTGCCACCATCGTGCACCGTCAGTCCTTCCTGGGCATTCGAGCATTCGAGCAAAACCTCCCTCATCATCGGATCGAAGGGATAGCTCAGACCCGCGTGCACCGCGATTTCGTCGAACATCGTATTCGCTCGACGGTAGGTCTTGTCGATGATCTGATCGGGGATCACAAAATGCCCGGGCACGATCTCCTCGCGAAGAGACCCCACAGCCGAAACCGTCACCACCCAGAAGACTCCCAGGCTCTTGAGCGCCCAGAAATTGGCACGATATGGCACGGATGACGGATTGAATTGATGGTGCAGGCCATGCCGCGGCAGAAATGCGACGCGACGACCTTCGAGCTCTCCGATCGTGATCGGGGCGCTCGGCTTTCCGAATGGCGTATCGATTTCGATTTCGTCGACGATCTCAACCCCGTCGATTTCGTAGAGTCCGCTTCCGCCAATGATAGCAATGGGTACACGTTCACTCATCTTATCCTCGCATGAAAGTCATGCGTTTCTATCCCGACCCACCGATCGGTTCAAGGCGTCCCAAAAAGAAAAGGCGAACCCAGAGGTTCGCCTTGGGGAGAAGTCGATGCTTGCTCTAGTCGTTAACCGTGCAGAGCGGCGAGGTGACGAGAGCGCAATCGCTGCAGAGTCGGAATGGAATACGCAAGAGATTCGACTCGACTTCGTCTCCCGCAGAGGTCGTTCCAAATGCCTGGAGTTCGATGGTTCCCGTTTCGCTTCGGGTCGAGCCGACGACCTGACCTGCTGGTCCCCACCGCTGCTCAAAATTCGCTCCATCGATGAGCCGCACAATCGCGAAGGCCCCATCATTGGTGCCCGCGAGCCCGGTGAGACCCAGTTCTCGCTCGTCGATGACGCCCAGCGTATCTCCCTCAGCTCGCATCGTGATCCGGCTGAGGACAACTCCGTTTTGATCAAGACGCTGATTCTGATCGAATCCAATCGGGGAGTACTCGTCGCTCGCCTGCAGTTGGTTGGCGATCGATACAGCCATACTGAAGAGGCCTGGCGCATCCTGACCCACCTGACCAACCGCCAGCTCGGCGGTATCGATGTCCACGCCCGTCGTAATCACGTTCTCGGCTCCATCAGGCCCCGTAGAAGCGGTGAAGGCACACGTGACGACGTCATCGCTCGGATCGTCTGGTGTGCCGTTATCATCGATGGAGCCCTCGCCTTCGATCGGGCCATCGAGAATGAGGCTGAAGTCAGCATCGACACAGCCCACACTGAGCGCAGCACCTAAGATCACCAGCATGAGTGGTTTCTTCATCGAAGCCTCCTGTATCTGCCTGGCTCGTTTCATCATATCAAGTCTCAATAGCTCTTTCATGTGATTCAATTCGCTGTCGCCTGTCCGAGTGATTCAGCACGATTCACGATTTTCGGGGTAATGAAAATCAGGAGTTCCTGTCGATTCTCACTTTGCGAGGTCGTTTTGAAGAACCAGCCAAGAATGGGAATCTTGTGGAAAAACGGAACCGCGGTGAGGCTCGTACCGGAGTTCTTCGTGTAGATTCCACCAATCACTGTCGTATCGCCGTCTTTGACGAGAAGCTCGGTCGTCGCCTGGCGCTGAATGATCGTGGGGTCGCCTCGTGCGCCTGTGTTCTGGAAATCCGGCTCGTTCTTCGTGGCCGAGATCTCCATCTGAACATTGCCGTCGGGCGTGACCGTCGGGGTCACAGTCAGGTCGAGGGTGGCGTCGACGAAGACCGTCTGAACACCGGCGGCACTCACAACACTGATCGGAATACT
>CAYFTY010000072.1:0-10235 GCA_964346045.1 uncultured Bradymonadales bacterium
CCTCATTGGCCTCGGGATCGCCCTTGATCGGGATCTGAGCAGCCATCCCACCCATCGCATGCACTCCGCGCCTGTGGCAGGTCTGGATCACCAACTCCGTATACGCCTTCATGAACGGCTGGGTCATCCCCACCTGACCGCGGTCGGGCATCACTGCGTCTTCGTCGTTTCTGAACTTCTTGATGAAACTGAAAATATAATCCCAGCGGCCACAGTTCAGACCCGCCGAATGCTGGCGCAGCTCGTAGAGTATCTCGTCCATCTCGAAGGCTGCCGTGATGGTCTCGATGAGCACGGTCGCCTTGATCGTGCCTTCGGGAAGGTCGAGCTCGCGCTGCGCTTCGACGAAGACGTCATTCCAGAGACGTGCTTCGAGATGGTTCTCGAGCTTGGGAAGATAGAAATAGGGGCCGCTTCCATTCGCCAGGAGTGGCCGGGCGTTGTGGAAGAAGAAGAGACCGAAGTCGACCAGCGACGCCGGAGCGGGCTTGCCATCAACCAGAATATGCTTTTCGACCAGATGCCACCCGCGAGGTCGCACCATCAGAGTCGCGGTCTCGTCATTCAGCCTGTAGAGCTTATCTTTGGTCGGATGGTCGTACTCGATCGTGCCCGCGACCGCGTCGCGCAAATTGACCTGTCCCGCGATCGTGTTCTCCCACGTGGGGCTATTCGAATCTTCGAAGTCGGCCATGAAGACCTTCGCCCCCGAATTCAGCGCGTTGATGACCATCTTGCGGTCCACCGGACCCGTAATCTCGACGCGGCGGTCGAGCAAGTCACCGGGCAGCGGCGCCACCTTCCATTCCTTTTCGCGAATCTCGCGCGTTTCTTCGAGAAAGGTCGGGCGCATACCTCGATCGAATTGCGTCTGAACCTCCTCGCGAGCCTCGAGCAATTCCTCGACGCGGGGACGGAATTTCTGCACGAGATTGGCCACGAATTCGACAGCGAGTGGGCTCAAAATTTCACCAAATTCGCCGTCGGTGGGTCCGATAATTTCAACGTAAGACATAGATTTTCCGGGTTGGGAGGCTCCGTTTCTTCACACTACACATTGTCTTCACTGAAACCTGTAAATCAAGCAACTAACTGAAATAATTGTGTTAATCTGTTTACAGTCGTCAATTTACAATTGTAAATTAGTAAATTTTGTAAATTTATCCTTGCCCTATGTACGTAATTTCACCACCTTAGTGAGTGAGTGATGTTCTCGAGGAGACCTACGATGGCCAATCCAACACCGGGACTCGGCGCCAAGATTCGTTCGTTGCGAAAGAAGCACCAGATGGCGCAGGCCAATCTCGCCGAGCATATCGGGATCTCGCCGAGCTATCTGAATCTGATGGAGCATGACAAACGACCGGTGACCGCCCCGGTCTTGCTCGAGGTCGCCCGACTTTTCGATGTCGATCTCAAATCCTTCAGTGACCAGGGCACTGAGCAGACCGTCAGCGAACTCGCGGAGGTCTTCGGAGATGAAATGTTCGAAGGGCACGATCTCAACATCAACGAAGTGCGTGAATTTGCCGCCCAATCACCGGATGTGGCGCGCGCCGTCGTACGCATGTATCAGTCATTCCAGGAGACCCGCGAACAGATGCAGACCATCGCGTCGCGTCTGAATGACCAGGATATGCCGGGCGTCGAGCCCTGGCGGCTGCCGTCCGAAGAGGTCAACGATCTCATCCAGCGGAATCGAAACTATTTTCCCACGCTCGAATCTGCCGCACGGTCGCTCTGGAAAAAGGCCGAACTCGAGCAAACGAACCTTTATCCCGGGCTTGTCGACTACCTGCGCGACGCCCACGGAATCGAGGTGCGCATCGTCGAGGCACATCCCGCCGAACGAGCTGTGAGACGCTACGACCCCAAACGCAAGGTGTTGATGCTCAGCGAGCTGTTGGGCAGCAATACGCTGAATTTCCAGCTCGCCCACCAGATCTGCCTCCTCGACCATACGGATATGCTCGATCAGATCGCCTCGGACAGGCATCTGACGACCGACGAATCGCGTTCGCTCGCTCGCGTCGCGATGGCCAACTATTTCGCGGGCGCCGTATTGATGCCCTACGACGATTTTCTGGAGACCGCCCGAGAGCAACGCTACGATATCGATATGCTCGGGCATCGATTCCGCGTGAGTTTCGAGCAGGTCGCTCATCGACTGACGACCCTGCGAAAGCCGGGCAATGAAGGTATCGCGTTCCACTTCATGCGCGTCGATGTCGCGGGCAATATCTCCAAGCGCTTCAGTGCCTCGGGCATTCAATTCGCCCGCTTCTCGGGTGTCTGCCCGCGCTGGAACCTCGTCACCTCGTTCATGACTCCCGGCCAGATCAACACGCAGGTGAGTCAGATGCCCGACGGACAGGTCTACTTTTGCGTGGCTCGGACGGTGAATCGTGGGGAGCGGGGTTTTCATGCACCGCCAGCCCAACACTCGATCTGTCTGGGGTGCCAGGTCGATGAAGCCCGCAAGATGGTCTACTCCGACGGTGTCGACCTCGAGAATCTCGACACCGCCGTGCCGGTCGGTGTGACGTGCAAACTCTGCGACCGCATGGACTGCGAGCAGCGGGCATTCCCGCCCATGCAGCGCAACCTGCACATCGACGAAAACGTACGCGGCATCACCTTCTATGCTTCGGTCGAAGACTGAGCGTCTGTGGCGCTAGCCCGTGGTCTGGGGATCAGCGCTGGATGATGCCGTTCCACGCATCGATGAATTCCGAGATCGAACGCTGATGCATGGAATTCAGCGGATATCGATCGCCGCAGACCTCGATGACGGGTTTCTGACCGAGCGTGAGCTCTCGCAGCGCCTCTCCGTCGAGGGCAAACGAGACGACGTCGAGACGATGGCCGGCGGCTGAGAAATCCTTGCGATGCGATGCTTCGATCAGAACTCGCTCTTGGGGACCGTAGATCAGTGCGGCTTCGGTGCAGCCGTCCCACGCGAATTGCTCTCCCTCCCGTTCAACTCTCACCGCGGCCACATCGGGTTCATCGACCACCGAGACGATCGAAATCGTCGTCTTCCCGTCCCATGCGGTCCCGAGCGTGGTAGCAGGCAGGCGTGCGCGCTGGTCCTCGACCTCGACGCGCCCATACTGGTACTCAGGCTGAGGCGAAGCGCATGCCGCGGCCGCGATCACAAACCAAAACGCCAGGGGAATTCTCATGGGGTGAAATGCGTGGCGAGAGAGGCGACGCGTTCCATGGGCTCGACCATCCTCATATCGAGAACGACGGCGCTACCATGCCGTTCTACATCGAACGATGCCACCCATTCAGGAACCTGTTCTCTGGGCCATGCAGCGATCATTGGGACCCGCACCGCAATCCCCGCGCCGGCCAGGGTCTCTTGCCATTTCTGACTCGAAAGCCACGCCTCGTGCAAAAGCTCGAAGTCTTCGAAAAGCTCCTCGAAATCGGCGGCGCCCTCCCAGCGTACAATGGCCGTCGGAGGCTCGCCGTGTTTCCCGAGCGCGACCATCGCCAAATTCTCGCCCGCGCCGCCGACGCGAAAGAGTTGGGTGCGCTGGGTCAGGGCATCGACGACCGCCCGCTCGATATCCCACCCCCGCCAGTTCTCCATCGAATTCAGGTCGTAGCGCTCGGGCTCGAAACCCTCGAGCACCTCGAACTTTTCGAAGAGTGGCCGGATCATCGCATCCGAATCGATGACGTCGCTTCCGAGTTTGAGTACCAATTCCATATTCACCTCTTAGCTGAAGAGTCCAGTCTTCTTTTCGGTGACGGCTTTTTTGAGCGAGCGGTCGGCACGCAAAATCTCCAGATATTCCGGCGGGCCTTCCCATGTGCGAGACTCGACTTCACGCCGCGGGGCGAGCGCCTGCACGCGGCTCAGCAGCCGCGATGAAAAGCCGCGTGGGACGATATCTTCTTCTTCGAATTCTTCGATCTCGTCGGCGAGCCGCTCGACGTCCCGAGATGAGAGAACACGTCGGCGCAAGAGATCTTGAAAGGAGTTCGCGAGCTCGATCAAGCCGTAGTCGTGACTGTCGATCATGCCTCGCGCAACACGCATCAAATTCTCGACCGTGAGAGTCTCGTCGGCCCAGAGCACCAGAGCCGCCTGAAAGTAGTTGACGATCGGCACCAGGCGCGGGCCGAAGGTCAAGAAGCGGCCCGGCGGCGAACGACGATCCAAATTGATGAAAATCCGATCGACATGGCTCACGCTATCGAGGGCCTCAGCGCTCTCGAGAATGCGCTCCATACTCGAGGCATAGACCTCGGCCTCGACCAGGATGTCGCGCAGCTCATCCATCGAAATCTCTCCACCGACGAGATCCCCATAAAGCGAGTAGATGAATGCGTCTTGCTCGGCGTCGTCGCCAAAGAGGGTCTCAGGCGCCGTCGTGTGGTGCTGACGAATGCGCAAGAGGGCATCGAGCTTGTATCCCACCTGTCCGCGTACGGCGCGAAATCTGCCCTTGAGAATATTTTCGAGCGTTGGCTTGAGTACGAATGCGTCGGGGCGAATCCCATCGAGCTCGAATTTCTTCTCGAGGATGCGGCGCATCTGCGTCGGCGAGCCCGAGATGAAGGTGACGACCGATCGTCCACCGTCACGATCGCGGCTGATCTCTCGCAGAAGCGCCACGGCTCCGGGCACATTGATCTTGTCTTCAGGCTTCTGTAGCGCCGTCTTGATCAGATCTTTGACGGTGTCGAACTCGGTCTTGAGATAGGTCTTGTCCAGATCCCACCGAAAGACATGCCGTACAGGCAATTCCTCTCGATCTCTGGTCTGGGTCTCGGACACGGCACCTTCCATTCCGTTGTTGCGTCCACGAAGCTTAGCGTCTTAACGTCGCCACGTGAACCAAGACCGGGCAAGGAGCCGACATGATTCTATCGGATGGAGATATCAAGCGACGACTCGAAAAGGGCGACCTCGTGGTCGAACCCCTCGACGACCTCGACATGCAGATACAACCGGCGAGTATCGACCTTCGACTCGATAACGAGTTCATCGTCTACAAACTCTCGCATGTGCCCTGCATCGACCCCAAAGACCCCGAGACCGTGCAGCGCTATACCCAGTCGCATCATGTCCCCGAGGGTGATGCGTTCGTGCTGCATCCGGGCGAATTCGTGCTCGGCTCGACCCGCGAATGGGTCAAGATTCCGGACGATCTCGTGGCGCGGGTCGAGGGCCGCAGCAGCATCGGCCGCCTGGCCGTCGTGGTACACGCGACGGCCGGATTCATCGATCCGGGCTTCGAAGGCCGTATCACGCTCGAACTCTCGAATCTGGGGCGCGTCGCAGTCAAGCTCTATCCGGGCATGCGGGTTTCGCAGATCGTCCTCCACGAAATGAAAAATGCCGCCGAGAGACCTTATGGCGAGGCTCGCGGCAGCAAATATCAGGGTCAATCACGCCCCGAAACATCGAGGATCGGCAACGACCCCGAATCTGTGGATTGATTCACTCGGCCGTCGGCATCGCGTCGTCGAGTTCCAAATCATACTGGGGTACCGACTTACTCTTCTTGCGGTCCGGCCGGCGCTTCTGCGTGAGGATCCGCTGGATTTCTGCGCGCGCCTGTCGCACTCGCTGCGGCGCATAATCCGGATAGTTCTGCTGCAGGTTTCGGTAGATGGTATCGGATCGATTGAGCTGATTCATTCGCCGATAGGACTGCGCCTTGAGCTCGAGCGCCCGCGCCTTCTGGGTTGTGGTTGCCGACGATGAGAGAACCTGGTCAGCCTCGCGCACCGTCTGGCGATAATCGCCCTGGGCATAGTACTCCTCGACCGAGGCTATCGTGCCCGAAGGCGGCCGATACGCCTCTTCCTGAGATTCGGCGGCGCCCATCCTGTCGAGCGGTGCCTGCGCGGTTGGAGGCGCCGGCTCGGCCTCGGGGGCCGCAGGGTCCTGCGCCTTGGAGGGTGCCCGATTCGAAGCACTATCGTCGCGCTTCGCTTCAGAACCCGTGACATCGAGCGTATCCGTGTTTTTGCCGGACTCCGCTCTCGTTCGCGTCGAGCGAACCCGAGGCCTGGGCTTTGCTTTTTTGCTCGGCGCGCGCGCAAATCTCTCCTCTTTGGTTCTCTCGGCGCCGCGGACCTCATCGGCCAGCGCGGCCACCTCTTGGCTCTTTTCCTCTTGCTTCTGGGCGCGCGCTTCCCCACGGCGGTATTCCCGGTCGAGGAGACCATCGCGTTCCCCATCCATCGCGCGATTGCTGTGCAGCCCCTCGGTGGGGGCGTTTTCGGCTTCTTCCGCCGCAGCGATCTCGGTAGGTTCATCCGCCGCCGTTCTGGCAGGCGCGGGCTCTTCTTCGGGCGCCTCGGCGCTCTGGAACGTCGGAGTCGGCCTCTCTTCGAAGGCCATCTCGCCCGGCGCAGGTGCCATATCCATCTGGCCCGTTCCCATGACCTTGAATACGAACGCGCCGACGAGAAGCACCGTCGCCACAAGCGCAATCTGACTGGTCTGACTCGAAGCAATCTTACCCCAGAAGCCTTTGCTTTCGGGACGTCGCGGCGGACGGGCTCCCGCACGTGCCGATTCTTCGACCGACTCTGTAACCTGCTCGCGAGCCGCCGCCATCAGCGAATCGTGCACCGACTCCGGTGGATCGACCATCGGCATCTCGGCGTCGATGTCCGAGAGCATCTGCTGAAAGCTCTCATACTCGGCGCGCAGCTCTTCATCTTGCTCAATCTCACTCCGCGCATCAGACTTTTCGTCCTCGCTGAGCTCGTCGTAGAGCAGGTCAAGCAGCTGATCTGTCGGGCTTTCCGATGCCATGGTTCTCACTCACGCTTCCACGGAGTTAACCGTCGAGAGCGACCTTTCTTCCTTCGACGCCTCAATTGCGCCGTCACTTCCTTTAACGAGTCAGACTCGAAATGGATCTCTTTCATTTGAGATGCAATGCATTTCGTGTCGCTTCTTCAATCGCTTATTCGCCTCCAGGCGTATTGATCTCGCGATCCTCTTCATCAAAACTATGACCTTCGTACATCGCCAACTTACCCCGCAAAAACTCCAGTGCGTAGCGCATACGACTCTTGACCGTCGGCACCGGAATATCCAGCGCCTCGGAGATCTCTCTGAACTTCAACGCAGATACCTGCCTCATCAAGAAGACTTCGCGCTGTTCTTCGGGCAATTCTTGCAGGGCCTCGGCCAATCGCTCGCGAAACTGGGCCCGATCGTAGCCGGTCGCTGTCGAGTTTCCTTCGTCGACCACCGTATCCAGAAATGTCGCCCCACCCTCGTCTTCTGTGCCGATGGGTTTGTCGAGCGAGTACTCGTGTTTGCCACCCTTTTTGCGTGCCCGATCGATGCATAAATTGCGAGCGATCGTGTAGACCCACGTCGTGAATTTGGCCGTTTCCTTGTAGCGATCGGCGCTCTTGATGACGCGCATGAAGGTTTCCTGCAGCAGCTCCTCTGCGAGCTCCCTGCGTCCGCAGCTTCGCAAAATGAAGTTGAAGACCCCCCGTTCATGTCGCTTGAGCAAGATCTCGAAGGCGCGGACTTCGCCGTCGGCATAAGCCCGCATCAAGTCCTCGTCGGACAGATCCTCGAGCGCGAGCTCCTCGGATTCTTCCTCTTTCGAGGCGCCTTTGAGCAGGCTTTTAGCGATGGCGAAGAGCATGCATAACCGAGCTTCGAGACCAGAATCCGTCCATCTCGCAAATTCAGACCGACCCGGTCCTTATTCCGTGCGAAGATTCACTGCGGCGGTAGGACGAGATCATAGCCCCACCGTGCGTCGACTCACAAGCAGTCTCAGATCGACTCGGCGACCTGCGTTGCGATCTTACCAATCGTCGTAACACCATCGTCGCCCCAGCCCGGCACCTTGTCCTTGCTCGACTTCAGCTCTTCGACTTTCGGTTTCAACTCGGCGGCCCTGGCCACCTCGATGCACTTCAGAGACATGGCGCGAGCCGGCCATCGTGCACTCGAGAGACCACGCTCGAGTTCGGGATTGATGTCTTCGATCCCGAGCTCGGCCATTTCGGTACTCACGAAATTACACGTGATGCCCATCTCTTTGCCGAGGTCCTCGCCCTCATAGGCCTCGTACTCGAGAGGCAATGCATTCGCTGCAGCGAGAATGCCGGCTTTGCCGCGAACCTCGATCAATCGCTGTGCGGCGACCCATCGCAGGAGCCCCTTCTCAGTGCGCACCAGATCGGCAAAGAATCCGGTCGCGCGGTCACCCTGAATCTTGACGATGGCGTCCATGAATGCGTCTTTGGTCTTGGCCGCAACTCCCTCGTGCTTGATGGCTTCTTCGAGGATCGGGACGATGTCTGTTCCCTGATTCTGCATCAGCGCGACTTCGAGCGAGTTGTTGATTTCAGGCAGGGCTTCTTTCGCACGCTTGGTGAGCACCCTGGCCATGGAGTTTTTGATCTCGGGATCGTCGGTGTGCTGGAGCACTTGATACTGGACGGTATCGGGCGTCTCGGTCTCTTCGAGCCATTTCATCATGGCCTGCATCCCCGCATCGCCGGCTCGCGGCATGACCTGACCAACCGTCGTGCTGCCCAATTTCGTGCGCAGATCTCGCTCTTCTGAGACCCATGATGCGAGGATCTCCTCGTATTTCTTCTGCGTCTCCCCCTTTGCGTAGGGCTGCAAAAAGAAGGCGGTGTCTTTGGCGTCGACCGTCTCGGATTCGCCAACGGCCACCTGACCGCTCTCCGTCGCATCCTTCATCGACGGCTGATCCTGCTTATCCCACATGCTTTGAACGGTCGGCAGGGCTGCATCGGCGAGCTTCGCGCGCACCTCTTCGTCGGAGATTTCCTCCATGAGCATCTGGATTTGGTTGGCCTGTCCCTCCTCGACCAGGATCTGAACCGCGCGCTCACGCACCGGCATGGGTTCTTCGGGGCTCTTGGCCCACTCGACCATCTTTTCGTAGCCTCCTTTGGCGTTTCGCCATTCTTCGAGGTCTTCGGGACTTCTCTCGCAACCTGTCTGAATGCAGAGCATCGTTGTGAGGAGGACGAAAAGGGGAATCAGCCTTATTTTCATCTTTGGATCTCGTGCGCAGATTTCGAATCAAGCCGGATGATCGGCCCGTCGCACAGGCCATGTCAACCCCACAGGAATCATGGAAGAAGACAACTCAAAACAGAAAGCGTGGCGCCGATGGCGTGATAAACGCTGGTTTCGGTGGCTCACCGATATTCTTTTCTTCGTTCTGATCTTCGGCGCGGTGATGGCCTATCAAACGTGGGACCACGTCGACCGCGGAGCGAGCGCCCCCATCTTCGATCTCACCACCCTGGATGGTGAGTCGATGAGCAGCGATGACCTGCTCGGAAAACCCAGCGTACTATTCTTCTGGGCACCGTGGTGCGGTGTCTGCAGGGCGGATGCCCACAACATTGAGGATCTGCGCGACGCGGTCGGGGACGAAGTGCATATCATCTCGGTCGCTCTCTCGTACGAAGACGTCCAATCCGTCGAGAATTTCGTCGAGGAACATGGTGTCACAGGCCCGGTGCTGATGGGGAACCGCGGCACCTCGCGCGAATTTCGAATCGATAGCTTTCCCACCATCTACATCCTCGACGAAGAAGGTCGAGTCGCCTCGTCGATCGTCGGATACACCACCGAGTTGGGGCTGCGACTGCGCCTTGCCCGCATGGGCATCTTCTAAGCTGGCTCTAGACTTGACGCTCAACCGCACAGCGCACTAAGTTCCCGGCGTTCGACCTCTTGTCATATTACACCGGGCGCCCGCGCGCTCGACGCCAGGGAGTTCCCATGAACAAAGTCTACGATTCGGCCGATGCGGCCCTCGAGGGAATCGAGGACGGCATGACCATCATGAGTGGTGGTTTCGGCCTCTGCGGCAATCCCGAGAATCTCATCAAGGCCCTCAACGAAAAGGGCACGCAGGACCTGACCGTCATCAGCAACAACTGCGGCACCGACGACTACGGTCTCGGTATTCTGCTGCAGGACCGGCAGATCAAGAAGATGGTCTCGAGCTATGTCGGCGAAAATAAGAACTTCGAAAACCAGTATCTCAGCGGCGAGCTCGAAGTCGAGTTGAACCCGCAGGGTACACTCGCAGAGCGAATCCGCGCAGGCGGAGCCGGCATCCCGGCTTTCTACACGCCGACCGGATTCGGCACCGTGGTTGCCGATGGAAAAGAGACCCGCGAATTCGACGGTCGAAGCTACGTGCTCGAAACCGCGCTGCGCGCAGATTTCGCAC
>CAYFTY010000073.1:0-10184 GCA_964346045.1 uncultured Bradymonadales bacterium
CGTACACGACCCGTGAGAAGGCGGGCGGCTCGAGAATCACGTAGGGGTTTTCCTGGTCGCCTGTGATGCGCAGCATGCCTTTTTGCCAGAGATCGTCGATCACCTCTTCGGCGCGCCACGAATCGTTGGCGAGGTCCATCACCACCTCTCCGGGCGCTTCGCCTCCGAGTGCGGCGATGAGCGCGAGGACGTTCTGGGCATTGCGTTCGAGTGCGAAGAGCCTGAGTTCGAGGATCGAGCGAATGTCCGAAATCTGCGCCAGCCACTCGTCGGCTTTCGATTCGGTGAGTCTGCGCTGGTCGAGCCGCGCCCACTCGACGAGCTGTGTGAGATGCAGTGGGACTCCGCCTGCAACCTCTGCGAGCTCGGTGATTTTCTCGTCGTCGACCGAGAGACGAGAACGCAAAAAGGCCATCGCCGAGACTTCGGCGATGGGGTCTAGATGCATCACGGCTGCACCATCTGGCAGATTGGCGAACGAGACCCCTGGGCGCACGGTGAGGCCCACGGCAAAAAGGGCTTCACGTTGTCGACTCCACTGATGCCAGCTTTCGAGAAAGGCATCGAGTTCATCGTCGTAGCGAAGCACCTGATCGAGCACGAGGAGCACTGGCCGGTCTGTGAGAATCATGGTTTCGATGAGGCTTCGCATTGCCGCGTTGACCGACTCGCGGAAAGGTGTTGTTACCCCGAATGCTTCACGAGCCGAGTGAGCTCCTTCAAAGGTCTCGTGCAGCCGCTCTTCGGTGAACGCGACGAGAATACGCGCGTATTCGGCGGGCACTCCTCGCTCGCGCATGAAGATGTCCAGATCGCGTTCGCGTCCGTAAGCACGCGCCATCGAGCGAATCCACTGCTGCAAGATATCGCGAATTCCTTCGTGTCCGGGGCGTCGCTGACGAGCCCGGGCAAGGGCGATTTCGCGCTCTCTGGCGAGTCGGCCCATCTCGTCGAGCAGCGCGCTCTTCCCCATTCCGCCTTCGCCAGTGATGATGAAGACACCTCCTTCGCCGGCGGTCATTTTGCCGAGATTTCCGAGAAGCGATGCGATCTCGCGGTCGCGTCCGACGAGTTCGACAACCTCGGCCTCGGATTTCTCGGCGATCTCGAGGATCGAATGCAGCTCGCGCATGCCCTCGATATCGGGCGGCCCGAGATGAAAATCGCCATCGAGCAAGTTTTGCAGGCCGTAGTCGAGCACGGCGATCGAATCATCATCGATGTCCCGGGAGAGGTCGGATGCGTCGTCGAGGACGTTTCCTGCGGCCCGTCGCGGGTCGCCCGAAGGACAAAATACCTCTCCCTGAGCGAGCGCGAGTCCAAAGTGGAGATTCTCTTTTTCGCCGGCTTTCTGCAATTTCTGGCGAAGCTCGAGCGCGGCCTGTGCAGCCCGCGTCGCATCGTCGGCGGCGATGTGAGGCAGCCCAAAAACGAGGGTCGAAAAGCTGCCCTGTCGGCTATGAACGAGCGCATCCCACCTCGAAGCCACTTCGTTGAGTGTTGCGTCGATCCGGTTTCCAACCTCGGCGAGAGTTTCGGTATCGATGCGGCTGCGCGCCCGCTGGTGGACGACGAGGGCCGTGATGAATCGTTTCTCGCCGACCAGATCCTCTCGCAGCGCCGCCACATCGACACGTGCCGTGCCAGACTTATCGGTTGCCGCGCTCTCGGGCTCTTCACTCGTCTCCTTTGCCTCGCTCACCGTGAAAAGTCTCGAGACGTCGACAACCTCAGATTCACTCGCCAGGCCACCGTGCAGTGCCTGGGTCGAACCCGAAACCGAATTCGGATCGGGGGGCTCGACGCCAACGATGGTTTCTCCGTCGGCACTCTGGTCTCCCGTGATGTCCCTGGGGGCTTTGGATTTCGCCTTATTCGAACGCTTGAAAATGAACTGTGCCGGTGCCCGACGATCTTCGGTGGCTTCCGAGCGGTCGAGGACCTCTTCGATGGCTTTTCGAAATTCGGTCGCGGTCTGGTAGCGCAGGTCGAGTTCGCGCTTCATGGCTCGCATGCAGATCGACTCGAGTACGGGATCGATCTCGAGATGCGGTGCGACTGCCGAAGGGGTCGGTATCTCGCCCTGAATCACCGACATCATGATTTGCGGGATATGGCTGCCCGCAAAAGGCACTGTCAGCGTCAGCATTTCGTAGAGGATCGTGCCCATCGAGAAGAGGTCGCTTCTTCGGTCGACCGAGGATCCCATCGCCTGCTCGGGGCTCATATAGCGTGGTGTTCCGACCGGCGCCCCGGCCTGCGTCATCGGGCCGAGCTCGGCGCCCGGTGCCTTGGATTGCGCAATGCCGAAATCGAGGACCTTCACGAAATCCGAGCCGTCGCGCGCCTCTTCAATCATCAGGTTGTCAGGCTTCAAGTCACGGTGAACGACCTCTTTGTCGTGGGCCTCCTCGAGCGCTGCGAGTGCCTGATCCAGGATACTGGCGATGCGAACGGGGCCGAGCGGGAACTCCTCGCGCAGCACCGAAGTCAGAGGCCTCCCGGGCACGAACTCCATCGCGATGAAGAGCGTGTCATCTTCGTTGCCGTAGTCGATGATCTGGATGATATTCGGGTGCCGAAGCTTACTCGATGCCTTGGCTTCTCGGATGAAATACTGCGCGGCCGCCGGGTTGCGCGCGTGATCGGGAGTCATCACCTTGACGGCGACGCGCCGCTCGAGATGCTCTTGCCAGCCTTCGTAGACGTTCCCCATGCCGCCCTGACCAATCAGGCGCTTGATCTCGATCGTGCCGTGCAGAACACGACCTATCATGGGGTCTGGATTCATTCGTGCTCATCCCGGAGACGTTTTCCGTTGTAGCAATCCACGATGACCGGAACAAGCACTGAAGAAAACCTGCCGCGGCTCTTTTTGCAGGGTCGTCCGCTCGAAATCACGGCCGCACCGGCAGAAGTCTAGATTTAACAGGGAAGACCGCTGCCATTTGCCGAACTTCTTCGCGGCTGCTAAGACCGCGGCCTCGAACCAAAGGAGAATTTCATGAAGAACTGCATGCTTTTCGTCGCGTTGGTCGGGTTGCTCGCAGGATGCGGTCCCGGCGCTTACACCGCCCAGATGGCCGACCAATCCGTCACGACCACGGCGATGCCGATCTCGACTCCGATTCAGCGTCCACTGGTGCTCGTCGTCCCCGAGGAGAAGGTCGCGCCCATTGTGAATGTGCAGAATACACCGCATTCCATTGCCGGGTTCAACGCCTTTGTCGGAAAGAGCATGCAGCAGGCGCTCACTCCATATTTCACCAACGTCGCAGTCTTGACTTCAGCCGAAGAAGGCCCGGCCGAACCGCATTTCGTGGCTGATATCACGGTCACGGGTGTCACCGGAAAGCCGCTGACCGTCGGCAATCTGACCTACACAGCTCTCGTGATGGAATGGTCGATGGGTCTGCGACCCTCAGAATCCAAAGAGTATGTGTTTTCGGCCGTCGGCGAAGGCGTGAGCGATCCGCAGTATCGCACGCTCGACATGGGGGCTCAGCAGATGATGAAGAGTGCCCTCAAATCGCTTCAGCAGGTCTGGGCCGAGAAAGAGGTCACCAATGCACTTCGCGCCGTCGATGAGGCGCCGGCTCAACCCGCCGAACCCGCCGAACCTGCCGAAACTGAGGCGGGACCCACGGCGATGCGCTGAGCTTAGAACTCGACTTTGGTCTGCCGTCGCGAGTCCTGATAGACCTCGCGCACCTGGTCCATCAGGTCTTCGACGGCCGAATCGTCTTCTGCGAAATTCACGTCCGAGGTGTCGATGTCGAGCATCGGTGTCTCGTCGTAATGCGCAAAGAACTGCTGGTAGAGTCCGCGCAAGCGCTCGAGATAGTCCGGATCCATGCCCTTTTCGTACGAACGTCCGCGCTGTTTGATGCGGCCCAGAAGTACGTCGAGGGGCGCATGCAGATGCACCACGACGTCGGGTTTCGGCACCTGCGTCGTCAGAATCGAGTACATCCGATCGTAGAGAGATAGCTCGTGATCCGAGAGCGTAAGGCTCGCAAAGAGCCTGCACTTGGTGAAGAGGTAATCACTTACCGCCATACGCCCGAAGAGATCGTCCTGGGCGAATTCTTCCTGCTGCCGATAGCGGCTCAACAAAAAGAACATCTCGGTCTGAAAGGCAAAGCGATCGCGGTCCTGATAGAAGTTGGCCAGGAACGGATTTTCTTCGAAGATCTCGAGCACGCGACGCGCGTCATAGCGCTCGGCGAGTTTGGTGACCAGCGTGGTCTTACCGACGCCGATGGGGCCTTCGATGACGATGTAGCGGGGCGTATCGCGTCTCGATTCGAACATGTTCAAAAAGCTATTGGGCAGAAGTCAGGGGGCGCCAACGTAGTCACACTCGGCGCCAGATCGCAAGACCCGGTACAAGGTCAAGAGCGCGGGCCAGGTCGTCGATTCCCGGGCGCAGCAACGAGACCGACATCGTACGGTCTTTCATTCAGTTCACCCGGGCGTGTTCGAGCCCTTATTCGCTGCGCAGCAGAATGTCTCGCTCGAAGATGAGCTGTCGCCTTCCGTCGCTTGCGATCTCGACGTCGCCGGGTAGCACGATGCCGGGGTCTTGCCAGTTCTGGCCGTCATCGCCGCTCAAAATCAGGTAGAGATTGGGTCCCTGCCCGAGCATCACGCCCAGACTGGTTCCGCGCAGCACGACGGGGTAACGAGGCGTACCCAGTCGCTGCGTGAAATCGTTGGCGGTGGCCAGGATGCCCCACGAGGCGCCTCCATCGGTCGAGACGCAGAGCTCGGGTCGCTCGAACGAGACGATCGCGTCATCGCCACGCACCACGAATGGGCCTGCGTCGCAGCGGCTGTCCGAGAGCGTGCTCACACTCGAGTTACTGGTCGAATAGAAGGGATTGGAGATCATCCCCTCGGCCGTCGGCTGGAATGCACCTCGGGGAAAGAAGTTCTGATCGACGATGCGCCAGTTGCGTTGGTTGGTCGACGTCATCAAGACATCGAACGAATCGTTCTGTGTGATGTCTCCGCCGACGGGCAGTGAGATCCGAGCTCGAATCTCGAGCCTCGTGGCAACATACGTAACGTTGGCATTGCTCGCGGCGTTTCGGATCGGGACGGGGCTATTTCGAACATCACAATCGATGGTTGACGCTCCGCACGAGGCCGAGCCACCCGGCGAAGTGATGATCAGGTTGCGTAAGTTAATCCGGTTCGGATCGATCGGCTGGAGATTCACAGTCATGAGATCGGTCCCCCACCAGAGAGCTTCTCCTGAGTAGACGAAAGCTTCGCCGCCAAAAATCATGGTCCTGCGAATGTCGGTGATGCCGGTTTCGGTCCACGGTCCGTCGACGCCGGCCGCCGAGGGCGGCAGCAGCAGCTCGTTGCCGTCCGTTCCAAAGACTCCCAACTGACCCGCCGAGACTTCGGCCGGCAGTGGATTGCGATCCTCGCGCGTATTCGTCCACGTGACGCCGTCGTCGTCTGACGTCCAGAACCCTTGAAGACCGGCAATCGCGATCAACGTGCCGTCGGACATCCTCTCGATCGTCCTCACCGACCCGACGACGTCGGTTCGAACCCAGTTCAAGCCGGCGTTATTCGAGCGAAGGATCGCGTTGGTGACGGCGGCCACGACGGTCGAGTCGTCGAGCCAGAGTACGTCATAGAGCTGACCAAACGAGCCGGGAACACTGGCGTCGTTGAAGGTCTCCCCGTTATCCTGCGAAAACTTCAGGCAGTTCGAGCCGCCCAGCACGACGCGATCGCTCGAATTCCATTCGACGACTCGGATCTTCGGGCAGCCCGAAATCTCTTCTTCTTCCCAGTTCGCCCCATCGTCGGTCGTTCGATAGAGCGTGTCGTTGTCGGTGCCGATGATGATGGTGCCATCGGCATTCGTGTGGATGCTATCAAAAGCCGCATCGAATTGTGCGCCGCTGGTCGTCCAGGTCTCGAAGTCGTCGCTTATGAGCAAGCGATGGCCGACGAAGTTACACCGAGCCTGGCCGCAGACGCGCTGGTCCTGGCACACGGTGGTGTCTGGATCGATGCATTTCGAATTCGGCCCACATACCGAGCTGCCCGGGCAGTCCGAGTCAAAGCCGCAATCATTGCCTTCGCAGACGCCGGCATTGCAGACTTCGCCGCCCTGACAGGAAACGGCGGGGCATTGGCGAACCTCGCACGATCCCGAAAAGCCGGCGGCGATGCCCCGCCCCGACACCGAGCGTGTGACGGTGCGCGCGCCAAATGCGGTGGGCAGGCTCGCCTCTCGCCATGACAGGCCGAGGTCATCGCTCAAGACGATCTTGTCGCTCTGGATACCGACGATGCGATTGTCGTCGAGGAGCGTGTAATCGACCGGAGCCGGCGTTACAAAGTCGCGGGGATTCTCGGCGTGCAGCCAGCGCAGAGTCGCTCCCTGATCGCGGGTCAGCGGCATGACTCCATCGCCTGATCCGAGAATCCAATCGTCATCGACACGCAGATATTCTTGCTGGCTCCTGGCGACGGGGGTCCAACACTCGCCGGGTCCGCAATCGACTTCGCAGCCGTTCATCACCATGCCATCGCGATCGGTCTTGCCGTTGAGGCACGCCACGATGTTGCAGGTTCCTTCGCTGCATCCGCCCACGGCATCCTGCAGATTCCAGCAGGGCTCGCAGGCCGGATTGCTCGCTGCCGGATGGTCGGGAAGCTCACAACCATCCGAATCGTCACCATTGCGGTCGACCCGACCTTCGGGGCATTTGGGGCCCATGTCGACCTCCATATCGACGCCGACGTCCATGCCTTCGCCCATGTCCACGCCGGTATCTTCGGCCTCGCCAGCGTCATCGCCGGCATCTTCGACCCCGTTATTCGACGCATCCATACCTGCGTCCATCGCGACGCCACGACACTCGCCGTCGACACAAATGCCGGTGACGCAGTCTGCATTCTCGGTGCAGTCCGGGGTCAGTCCGCCGCCTTCGTCCGAAACATTACAGGCAGCAAAGAAAAACACCGAAAATATGGGGAGAAATAGAAGAGAAATCCGACCGATCATGGCGCCTCGAATCCGTAAAAAAGGAGTGATAGTAGTACTCTATCAATTTCTCCTGTGCAAAACACACCTAATCGTGTCCGCAAGTGCTTATTCCACCGGTTGATGGAGACGTTCCACTTGCGATCCATGTCGCATCTTGAAATAAGAACTCCCCTCGGTTTTCAGCATCGAATCGGGGAATGAGCCGTATGTAGACGAAACGACGGGCGCCTGATGAGCAGTGAATCCAAGAGAGCCAACCCAATTGCAGTTGTCGGCGTGAGTGCGCTCTTTCCAGGATCGCTCGAAAAAACAGGCTTTTGGGCCGATATTCTCGCAGGCCGAGATCTCCTGAGCGAGATCCCCGAAACCCACTGGCTCGCCGAAGACTACTACGATCCAGATCCCAAGACGCCCGATCACTTTCATGCGACGCGGGGTGGATTCCTCGAAGAAGTCGATTTTGCGCCGATGGATTTCGGCATGCCCCCGAGCCTGCTCGAGTCGACGGATTCTGCGCAGTTGCTCGCCATGGTCGTGGCGCAGAAGGTTCTCGAAGATGCAGCGCAGGGTCAATTCACCGACATCGATCGCGAGCGCATGAGCGTGATCCTGGGGGTGGCATCCACCACCGAGCTCGTCGGTGATATGTGCTCGCGCCTGCAGCGACCGGTGATGAAAAGGTTGCTCGAGCAGACCGGCGCCGACGAGGCGATCGTCGATGATTTCATGCAGCGTTTCGACGACAATTTCGTCGAATGGAACGAGGCGACTTTTCCGGGCTTGCTGGGGAATGTGGTTGCCGGTCGGGTCGCCAATCGATTGGACCTCGGCGGCACGAATATGGTCGTCGATGCGGCCTGTGCGAGCTCGCTGGCAGCCGTCGAAATCGCCATCAACGAGCTCTATCTGGGCGACTCGGACGTCGTCATTACAGGCGGAGTCGACTGCCTCAATAATCCGCTGATGTATATGTGTTTTGCCAAGACGACGGCTCTCTCACCCACGGGCGACTGCCGCCCGTTCAGCGACGGCGCCGATGGTACCATGCTCGGCGAGGGTGTGGGCATGGTCGCGCTCAAGCGGCTTGAAGATGCCGAGCGCGACGGTGATCGTATCTATGCTTTGATTCGCGGTCTGGGTTCGTCATCGGACGGTCGCGCCAAATCGATCTATGCACCGGTCGCAAGCGGCCAGGCCAGGGCGATGCGCCGCGCTTACGAAAAAGCAGGTTACGGGCCCGACACGGTCGAACTCGTCGAAGCGCATGGCACAGGCACCAAAGCAGGTGACCTCGAAGAATTCACTTCGGTGAGCACCGTCTTCGGTGAATCGGGGCGTCAGGGCACCTGGGCGCAGCTCGGCAGCGTAAAGTCACAGATCGGCCACACCAAAGCTGCCGCAGGCGCAGCGGGGCTCTTCAAAATCGTGATGGCGCTCCACCACAAGATTTTGCCGCCGACGATCAAGGTCGACCGGCCGAGTTCTCGCATCGAATTCGAGGGCAGTCCCCTTTATCTGAACACGCAGGCTCGACCGTGGATTCGCGGCGCTGACCATCGGCGGCGCGCATCGGTGAGTGCATTTGGATTCGGAGGCACGAATTTCCACGTCACGGCCGAGGAGTACGTCGGTGACTCGCAGGCGAGCCGCTCACGCTTTTTCGATCACGAGCTGGTGCTTGTCTCGGGCACGCCCGAAGACATCGTCACGCAATGTCTAGCATGGGCCAACGACGCTGGGACGGTCGAGTTTTTGCGCTGGGCGGCGTGGCGTTCGCAGCAAGATTTCGATGCCGGCGCCGACGCCAGGTTGTCGATCGTCGCCTCGGCCGAGGACTTCGCTTCGAGATTGAACCTCGCTGCAACTCTTGTCGCAAAGACCCCTGAGGCATCGTTTTCGACCCCCCAAAAGGTCGATTACGAATACGGCCCGTCCGACAAAGAAATCGCGGTGCTTTTCCCGGGGCAGGGCAGTCAGTATCTGCAGATGGGACGCCAGGCGGCGATGGCATTCGACGAGGTGCGTTCGGCCTTTGATGACGCTCTCGGGGCAGAAGGCCTCGACGAGCTGGCCGAGGTCGTCTTTGCACGCACTGCGTTCGAAGAAGAGACGCTCGCCGCGCAGCATGCCCGGTTGCGAGCGACCGAGTGGGCACAACCTGCGATCGGGACGTTGAGTCTGGGCATCTATCGACTTTTCGAGGCCATGGGGCTCGAGGCATCGGCCTTTGCCGGTCACTCGTATGGCGAGCTCACGGCCTTGCGTGCTGCAGGCGCGTACGATGATGCGTCGTTCTTTGCCATCTCGCGCAAACGCGGCGAGTTGATGGCCGAAGCCGTCGCTTCGACCGCGGGTGCCATGACGGCGGTTGCCGCCGAGATCGAGAGGGTGCGCGAATGCATCGAAGCCAGCCAGGCCGATGTCGTCGTCGCCAATCATAATGCGCGAAAGCAGGTGGTGGTCTCGGGCGAAACCAATGCAATCGAGGCCTTTGAAGCGTCGTTGCGCGAGGCCGGAGAAGAGTTCAAAAGACTGCGTGTATCGACTGCCTTTCATTCGCCCGTGGTCGCCGATTCGTCCGAGCCCTTTGGCGAGTTCTTAGAGGCGCTCGAGCTCGGCAAGCCGAGCCGGCCTGTGTACGCAAACTCGACCGCCGCCGTCTACGAAGATGTGGCTTCGACCCTTGCCGAGCAGATTGCAAAACCAGTTCGATTCGTCGAAGAACTCGAAGCCATCTGGGAGTCGGGCGCGCGGACCTTCATCGAAATCGGGCCTTCGAATGTATTGACCAGGCTGGTCGAAGATGTTCTGGGGGCGCATGGTGCTCGCGCCATCGCAACCGACCATCGCAAAGTCGACGACCTCTCGAGCCTTTTTCAGGGCATCGGCCGACTTGCCGCAGCGGGCGTCGAACTCGATTTCGCACCGCTCTGGAAGGGGTATGAAATTCCCAGCGACCCTCGGTCGATCGAAAAGCCGAAATTTGCCGTAAAGCTCACCGGCGCCAACTACAACAAGCCCTATCCAGCAACCGAGCCGCCGCGTCCGCCCGTCGACAGGAGCACCGACGTCCCCGTCGGCAATCATCGCAGCAACGGCAGGAGCGCTGACGTCCCCGTCGGCAATCATCGCAGCAACGGCAGGAGCGCTGACGTCCCCGTCG
>CAYFTY010000074.1:0-10172 GCA_964346045.1 uncultured Bradymonadales bacterium
GCCGATAGTAGAGGTCCTCGCGAAAATCGCCGTCCTGGATGCGCTTTTCGAGGTCTTGATGCGTGGCGGAAACCACCCTGACATCGACGATTCGGGGCTCACTCGAGCCCACGGCATCGACCTCGCCTTCTTGCAGGACCCGGAGCAGTTTAGACTGTAATTTCGGCGACATTTCGGCAATCTCGTCGAGAAAGACCGTGCCGCCGTCGGCGCTCACGAATTTACCCGGCGCCGAGCGGGTCGCACCGGTGAACGCGCCTTTTTCGTGACCAAAGAGCGTGCTCTCGAGTAGTTCGTCGGGAATGGCCGCGCAATTCACGGCTACGAAAGCTCGTTCGGCCCGGTCACTGGCTCGGTGCAGGGTTCGCGCGACAAGCTCTTTGCCGGTGCCCGATTCGCCGGTGATCAAGACCGGAGCGTCGCTGGCCGCGACCTTCTCGATCACCTGCAGCACGTCGTTCATCGTCGGCGACGCGGTGATGATTTCGTGTGATGCGTCTTCGCGCAGTTGTTCATTTTCGCGAATCATGCGCCGATGAGCCCCGGCGCGTTCGACCATCGCGATGAGCGCGGTCGAATTCACAGGCTTTTCGACGTAATGAAAGGCTCCACGGCGCATGGCCTCGACGGCGCGTTCGGTGCTGCCATAGGCGGTCACGACGAGCACCACCGCCATGGGATCTGCCTCGAGCAATCCCGTGACGACCTCCATGCCGTCGATCCCGGGCATGTTGAGGTCGGTCATCACCACATCGTGGCGTTCGGCATCGTAGAGTTCGAGCCCCTTCTCGCCCCGATCAGCCGGGTCGACGCGATGCCCGGCGTCTTCGAGATGAAAGGTCAATACCTCACGCAGGCTCTCGTCATCTTCGATCAATAGGATATCGAGGGTCGCGCTCATACGGCCTCCGGAAAACACATCCACATGATGGTCTCATCGCCGCGTCGCTCGTAGTCGAGAAAGCCGCCGTGACGCTCCATGATCGTCGACGAAATGCTCAGGCCGAGTCCGGTGCCGCCGTCGCGCTCGGTGAAATAAGGCTCAAAGACCTCCTCGACGCGGTCGTCAGCAATGCCAGGGCCATTGTCGATCACACCAACACAGACGTAGTTGTCGCCCCCGAGGCTGCGTGGCTCAGAAAGGATGCAAACCTCAGGTTGGTCGACCTCGCTCACCGCGTCGTATGCGTTGAGGACGAGGTTCAACAAGACCTGCGCGAGCTGGTCACGGTCTGCCTTCACCCGGGTATGACCCAGCTCGACGACCACACGTGCGCCGGCTTCTTTGGACGCATGCGAGGTGAGCTCGACGACCTCTTCGGCGACTCGCGTGAGATCGACATCCTGTACCTCGAGCTCCGTGGGACGCGCAAAGTTCAAAAAGTCGCTGACGACGCGATTGAGCCGTTGAATTTCGCCCAGCAATAACTCCCCCATACGATGCTTGCGATGCTCCGGGCCGAATTCACTGGCGAGTGCCTCGGCGCTCCCCTGAATCGACGCGAGGGGATTGCGAATCTCGTGGGCAAGCCCCGCGGTGAGATTTCCGAGTGCGCTCAATTTCGCTGCGCGCACGAGTTGGGTCTCGAGCTCGTCGCGACGTTCGAGCGAGGCTCGCAGCTGACGCTGCGCTCGTTTCTGTCGATCGACCAGCCAGCCCGCAAGAAGACCGATGCCGATGTAGAGCACGATTTCGAGCACCTTATCGACTGTCGGCGCCGGGTCGCGATGAGCCATGAAAAAGGCGTGCGGGATGTAGGCGACGGACGCGACGATCGATGCTACGAGACCGCCTTTCCAACCGAACCCGAAGGCCGCGAGCACAATCGGCACGTAGTAGGCGCGACGATAGAAATTATGAAAGGCCACATCCTGCATGTCGGTCAGATAGTGGAAGAGTGTCGTCAACCCGGTGAGCAGGGCCGCCACCATGACCAGTACGGTGGGGCTGATTGCTTCATGCGATGTAGACGAATTCTGCATATGAAGTCACCGGTGAGCTCTTCTCTCGACGTGTTGCCCCGCAAGCGCTGTGCCACCCATCCATGACCGGCTTCTTAGCCTTCATTCATGCGTCCGGGAGGTTCTAACGGAGCCACGCGTCGACGGGCTGTTTGTAGAATAATCTACAGGCAGCCACCATGCCAGCTCCCCCAAAAAGATAGACAAAGCTCAGAAAGAGCAGACTATCAAGCGGCAGCGCTTACTATCAGGCATGCACTGGTCGTTGAAGAATAGTCTACACCCGCTTGTCGAATATCCACCAGAACAGTGCTCGAATCGAGATGCGTTGCGTGACCCCATGCCCGCGAAAGTGCTTGTTGGCGGCCTCGTCGGGGCTTTGGGTCGCATGACATCGCTGCATGGCACGCAAATCGCAGTCCACTGGGCGAGGAAGCGGCCCAACGGCCCACGGATAAAACGATGAAGCAATGGTTTTCCATAGCAGCGCTCTCGCTCGTCGCGTGTTCTCATACGGTCGACAAGCGGCCTGCCGAGCCATCGCTCGAAGCTTATTTCGAA
Organism: uncultured Bradymonadales bacterium; assembly: GCA_964346045.1. Taxonomy (GTDB): domain Bacteria; phylum Myxococcota_A; class Bradymonadia; order Bradymonadales; family Bradymonadaceae; genus CAYFTY01. The sequence continues at coordinate 2,524 of CAYFTY010000074.1, forward strand.
GAGCACGCTGCTGCGAAGGAGAACGTTCCAGCAGAGGCTCCGACGTTCGAAGGCGGTCTCGAATCCTACGTCGAATTTGCCCTGCGAACACACCCGGAACTCGAAGCGAATTACCATGCATGGCAGGCCGCCACTCATCGGCCCGATGCTGCCTGGGACTGGCCTAATCCGCGCCTCACCTACGGTCTCTTCATTCAGCACGTCGAGACGCGCGTCGGTCCTCAACGTCATCGATTTGGGTTGATGCAACCGATTCCGTGGCCTTCGAAGCTCAGTGCTCGAAGAGACGCGGCGGGCGTCGATACGCGAGTCGAGGAAGAGCGTTATTCTGCGGCGATGCTCGACGTCCGACGGCGCATCGCGAATGTCTACTGGTCGAAATGGGCCGTCGAGAGAAAGCTTCGGATCCAGAAAGAGCAGATTCAGATCGCCGAGACCCTGGCCCGATCCGCGCGAGGTCGAGTTGAGATGGGTAGGGCGTCACTTGCAGATCTGAACCAGATCGAACTCACGCTCTCGCGTATGCGCGATGATCTCGCGCAGCTCGAAGAAGACCGCCGAGCTCTGGACGCGACGATGGCGGCCGCCCTCGGGATGGACGAGGTGCGCGAGTTCCCGATTCTCACCGATGCTCCGACCACGGCCGGTGTCGATCCCACCGAGATCGAAGCCTGGACCGCGCGTCTCGAAAGCCATCCGGCGCTCGAAACCATCGTCGCTCTGCGCCAGAAAAAAGAACTGCAGGCATCGAGTTCGTCGGTGAGCGCGTATCCCGACTTTGCGATCGGGGTCGACTACATCGAGACTGGCGAGGCGATGAATCCGGCCGTCGACGAGAGTGGCAAAGACCCGGTGATCGCCATGGTGACCGTCGAACTTCCGATTTTCTCGGGGGCCGAATCATCGCAGGCTGAGGCGTATCAAGCCGAAGCACGCTCGCTTCGTTCGAAGCGACGGGCGATGCGGCAGCAGATGCTTGCCGAGTTGAGAGTTCTCGCCAGCGCGCTCGATGAGACACATCGCCGTGTAGACTTCTACGCGAAGACGCTGATTCCGCAGGCCAAAGCTTCGTACACCTCGGTTCGCTCGGCCTACGAAGTGGGCCAGAATCAGGTTGCTGCAATCTTGCTCGCCCAGCGTGACCTCGTGGAGCTCGAGCGGTCTTTGGTCGAGGCTCGCGCCGCCCATGCAAAAGCTCGCACGGATATCGAAGCTCTGACGGCTGCCCCGATCGAGAGGTCGCGATGAGTGAAGAACACGAAAGAGCCACGAAATCAGGCCGCTGGCGAGAGTTCGCGGCGATTGGTGCTGCACTCGTGCTTGCGTTCTTTGTGGGCACGTTTTTTGGCGGTGGCGATGATGCCCCCGAGGGGCACGACCACGCCCAGGCCGAACCGGCCCAGCAGACCTGGACCTGCTCGATGCATCCGCAAATTCAGCAGGGCGAGGCTGGAGACTGTCCAATTTGCGGCATGGACCTGATTCCGGTCTCCGAGTCAGGCGGTGGTGAGGCCCTCGCCCCCAACGAGATTGCGCTCAGCGACCGTGCGAAGGCGTTGGCTCAGATACGGACGACCCGCGTGAGTCGCGCCGGCGGCGAGGCTGCGAGTGTGCACCTCCTGGGGATCGTCAAAGAGGCCGAGACCGGCGAGAAGGTCGTCGCCGCCCGGACTGGCGGACGCATCGACCGACTGCACGTGAAAACGACCGGAGAGCGCATACGGCGCGGCCAGAAGATTGCGACGATCTACAGCCCTGAGATCTACGCTGCTCATCAAGATTTGCTCGCCGCCACCGCTCAGCTCGCCGACCTGCAGGACGGGCAACCGTTTGCCCGTCGCTCGGCAGAGGGCACTCTGGCTTCAGCACGTCAAAAATTGCGTCTTCTGGGGGTGCCCGAGGCTGAAATTGGCCGCATGGAGAAAGCTTCGAAGCCCGCGACGAGTGTCCCTATCCGCTCACCGTTCGGTGGCACGGTCACCCGCAGGTTGGTGAGCGAAGGAAATTATATCTCGCCGGGCACGGGTCTCTATCAGGTCAGCGACCTTTCGACCGTCTGGGTGCAACTCGATGCCTACGAGCGCGACCTCGGTATGCTCGACAAAGAGCAGAAGGTCGAGCTCGAATTCAATGCATATCCGGGCGAGTCCTTCGAAGGAACGATCGCCTTCATCGATCCGGTATTGAACCCGCGCACGCGAACGGCCGAGGTACGTGTCGAAGTACCCAACCCCGAGGGTCGGCTGCGGCCCGGGATGTTTGCCGAGGCGATCGTCGAGCGAAAGGCGCGGGGGAACTCGCCGCTGGTCATCCCCGAAACGGCGGCGATATTCACGGGTAAACGCTCGATCGTCTATGTCGAAGTACCGCGCACCGACCGCCCGACCTATGCCTCCCGTGAGGTTCGGCTGGGGCCCAAGATTCAGGGCCAGTATCCGGTCGTCGCTGGACTGAACGAAGGCGAATGGGTCGTCACCCACGGCGCCTTCACGCTCGATGCCGACCTGCAGATCCGGGGCGGAAAGTCGATGATGAGCTATCCGGACGACTCGCAGGCCAGCGCCATCGACAACGTGGTCGAAGCCCCCGAGGACTTCATGGAGCGGCTCGAACCCATCGTCGTGCACTACCTGGAAATGCAGGAGGGCCTGGCCGCCGACGACCTGCAGGCTGCGCTCGACGCCAACACGAGTTTGCTCGCCAAAACGATCGAGTTTGATCCCGAGGCGCCCGCGGCAGCCGTAGCGGCCTGGAAGCCGATTCGACGAGAGATCTTGAGGCATGCTCGGGCCATCGAGACCGCCTCGAGCCTCGAGTCAGCGCGTGGGCCTTTCGAGCCACTCACCGAGCAGATCACCAGCATCTTGCGCATCTTCGGAAATCCAACGGACGGACCGTTGCGCAAGACACATTGCCCGATGGCCTTCGATGACCGCGGGGCTTCATGGATTCAACGCGGCGAAAAGGTCGACAACGCTTATTTCGGCGCGTCGATGCGCATGTGCGGCTCGATTGAGCAGACCATCCCGAGCGGTGGTCATCTGGTCGAGCGGGTGGCCGAATGATGAGCGAGCGAGAGCCAAGCGGATTCTGGCCGAGCCTGCTCGACTTCATCCTCCGCAACAAGCTGGTGGTGGGCGTTCTCACAGCCCTGCTGATCTACGGCGGTATCTCGGTTGCGCCTTTCGAGGCTTTCGATCAGGTCGAATGGACGCGCGACAGGGTGCCCGTCGATGCCATCCCCGATATCGGCGAAAATCAGCAGATCGTCTTCACCCAGTGGAACGGCCGCAGCCCTCGCGACATCGAAGACCAGGTCACCTATCCGCTGACGACCGCGCTTCTCGGCGTACCCGGCGTACGCACCGTGCGGTCGTTCTCGATGTTCGGTTTCTCGAGCATCTACGTGATTTTCGAAGATGGCGTCGACTTCTACTGGTCGCGCTCACGCATCCTCGAAAAGCTAAACTCATTACCTTCCGGGACCTTACCGGATGGGGTGGCACCGGCGCTCGGCCCTGATGCGACCGCACTTGGTCAGGTCTTCTGGTATACGCTCGAGGGTCGAGACGAGGCCGGCGAGCCCGTCGGTGGTTGGGACCTGCACGAGCTGCGATCGATCCAGGATTGGACGGTTCGCTACGCGTTGCAGTCGGCCGAGGGGGTGGCCGAAGTCGCCTCGGTGGGAGGCTACGTGGCCGAGTACCAGATCGATGTCGACCCCGAGGCGTTGAAGGCGGCAGGAGTCTCGCTGGCCCAGGTTGCAAAGGCAGTGAAGGGATCGAACCTCGACGTTGGCGCACGCACCATGGAAATCAACCGCATCGAGTATGTGGTGCGCGGCAAAGGGTTCGTCGAATCGATTGAAGACCTCGAAGAAACGGTGATCGTGGCCCGCGAGAACAAGCCGATTCGCATCCGCGATGTCGGTCGGGTGCATCTCGGGCCCGAGTCGCGTCGAGGGGCGCTCGACGTTGCCGGCGCCGAAGCCGTGGGCGGTGTCGTCGTGGCGCGCTACGGGATGAATCCGCAAGAGGCCATCGATAATATCAAAGCCAGGATCGCCGAGATTCAGCCCGGGCTGCCGACGCGTACGCTTGCGGACGGTACGGTCTCGAGGGTCACGATCGTGCCGTTCTACGACCGGTCGAACCTGATCTCCGAGACCATTGGAACGCTCTCGACCGCCCTCTGGCAGCAGCTGTTGATCACGATCATCGTGGTCCTGCTGATGCTGCGAAATCTGCGCTCGAGCCTGCTGATTTCGTCGCTTCTTCCCCTCGGCGTCGTCGGGGCATTCGTGTGGATGAAATACACGGGGGTCAGCGCCAATATCATGTCGCTCGCCGGTATCGCGATCGCGATCGGCACCATGGTCGATATGGGCATTGTCTTTACCGAGAATATCGTGGCGGCGCTCGATGACGCCCCCGAGGATGCCGATCGCGCAGCGGTGATCCGCGATGCGGCCGCCGAGGTCGCGCCTGCGGTACTCACCTCGGTGTTGACTACAGTCGTGAGCTTCTTGCCGGTCTTTGCGCTGACCGCATCCGAAGGAAAACTCTTTACGCCGCTGGCATTCACAAAGACCTTTGCCGTCATCATGGCATATTTGGTGGCGCTTCTGGTGATCCCGGTACTGGCCCACTTGCTCTTCTGGCCGTCTCCGGGGCCGGTGCGCGATACCGTTTCTCCTGCGAATCGGGCCCTCAAGTCGGTCTTCCGCATCGCGCACTGGCGGGATTGGGTGGTGGTCGGTCTCGGAGGCCTCGTCACCTTTGTGTTTCATGCCCACATCGGGCTCTTCGTGATCCTGGTCGGGGTGCTGCGGCTGGTCGAGCCGTTACTTCCTCGACGGCAGCTCGGACCTCTGCGCGTCGACCGCGTCCCGGTCTATCTCGAGGTGATCGTGGCCGTCTTCGCCGTCACGCTCGTGCTGACGATGGACTGGATGCCCCTCGGCTTCGAGAAGAGCCTCTGGCTCAATGTCTTGAGCGTCGCCGGCTCGATTTTCGCCCTGATGGCGCTCTTTGGCGTCTTCATGATGCTCTACGAGAATCTCTTGCGCTGGATGCTCGACCATAAGGCGCTCTTCATGGTCGGCCCGCTCTTGATGATTTTCTTTGGAGCGACGGTCTGGTTGGGCTTCGACAAGACTCTGGGCTGGCTGCCCGAGCCGGTGCGCACGCACTCCGCCGTCAGCGGTGTCGCAGACGAATTTCCAGGCCTGGGTCGCGAGTTCATGCCGCCCTTCGACGAGGGTAGCTATCTCGTGATGCCGACCACGATGCCACACGCTTCGTTTGGTGAGGCGCTCGATCAGCTCAAGCTGATGGATGCATCGATTCAGGCCATCCCCGAGGTCGAACTCACCGTCGGAAAGCTCGGGCGCGTCGAGAGCGCGCTCGATCCAGCACCAGTTTCGATGTTCGAAACCGTCGTCAACTACAAGCCCGAATATCGCATCGATGAAGATGGAAATCGGGTACGCCAGTGGCGCGATCATATCCAGAGTCCCGACGATATCTGGCACGAGATCGTCAAAGCGGCCGAGATGCCGGGGCTGACGAGCGCCCCCAAACTCATGCCGATCAACACGCGTATCGTAATGCTGCAGAGCGGCATGCGCGCCCCGATCGGCATCAAGATCAAGGGGCCCGACCTCGAGACGATCGAGGCGTTTGGTCTCGAGCTCGAAGAGTATTTGCAAAACGCCCCCGGTGTGCGGTCCGAGACGGTCTTTGCCGAACGCATCGTCGGAAAGCCCTATCTCGAGATCGATATCGATCGCAGAGCGATCGGACGATTCGGCCTCACCATCGAGCAGGTACAGGACGTGATTCGCGTCGCCATCGGCGGCATGCAGTTGACCACGACGGTCGAGGGCCGTGAGCGGTACGGCGTGCGCGTGAGATACATGCGCGAAGAACGAGACAGCGTCGACGAGCTCTCGCGCATTCTGGTCACCTCATCGAGCGGTCAGGAAATCCCGCTCGAGCAGATCGCCGACATTCGCTACGTGCGTGGCCCGCAGGTCATCAAGTCCGAAGATACCTTTCTGACCGGGTATGTGATCTTCGACAAAGTCGAGGAACGCGCCGAGACCGACGTCGTCGAGGAGGTTCGCGCCTATCTGCAAACGAGTATCGACGAGGGCGAGCTCGTCGTGCCCGAGGGAGTCAGCTACACCTTTGCGGGGAGCTACCAGAATCAGGTGCGCAGCGAAAAGCGACTGCAGGTGCTGATTCCGATCGCACTGATGATCGTCTTTTTGCTTCTCTATCTGCAGTTTCGCAGCGTCGCGACCTCGGCGATGATCTTTACCAGCGTTGCGGTTGCGATGTCGGGAGGCTTTGCCCTTCTCTGGCTGTATGGCCAGCCCTGGTTTCTCGATGTCGAAGTCTTCGGGACGGGGCTTCGCGACCTCATGCAGATGGGCACGCTGAATCTTTCGGTCGCCGTGTGGGTCGGTTTCATCGCGCTCATCGGTATCGCGGTCGACGATGGCGTCGTGATGGCGACCTACCTGCATCAGCGATTCGAGCGCGGCGAGGCCCGCACTGTGGCCGAGATACGCGATCTGGTGGTCGAGGCCGGAAAGAGGCGAGTGCGCCCGTGCCTGATGACGACGGCGACTACGATTCTGGCACTCCTGCCGGTGATCACTTCGACCGGTCGCGGCAGTGATGTGATGGTGCCCATGGCCGTACCCATTCTGGGCGGCATGGTGATTGAATTGCTGACTCTCTTTGTGGTGCCGGTGCTTTACGCGGCGTATCACGAGACGAGACACGCGCTGAAATGATGAAGACGAGCCTCGCCTTTGCATCGCATCGAGGCGAGGTCTAGAATCCGGAGTGTCTCGGCCCGAGTGGACCATGAGCATCACGGCAACACGACATCGATGGGGAGTCATCGCGCTACTTGGCGTGATCTCTATCCTCGCCGGTTGCCCGACCTTCGAAGACGAATACACGGGGCATTTTCGCGAGACGCTCGAGGGCGACCGAATCGATTGTTTCGAGCGACGGAACTGTTCGGCGCTGGCCATCGATCTATTCCGCTTTGGGGACTTCGCCGAGGTCGTGATCCGCGAGTACTCCAAAGGCTTGCGCAACACGATCGACGATCCTTTCGTCGAAGAGACGCGCTGTGTGAAGACCCTGGCCGACCGTTTCGACGAGAATGATCGAGACTTCAACCTCCTGGTCGACCAGCAATCGAGCGAGCGATCGGTCTTGCGCGGGCGCATCGCCGAAGACGGACTGACCCTTGATATCGAGGTGTTGCGGCCGTCGGTTGCCATCGACACTCCCGAGAATTTCGACGGGCCGCTCGAACTCACGCTCGAGCGGGTCGAGGGTGAAACACCGGGCGTCGATTGCGATACGATCAACGATTACGTCTTGATCGCCGATGTAGGCGCAGAGCTTCCCGAGACCGCCTCGTATGCCATTGAAAATCCAGTCTTCGCCATCGTGTGGGTCGGCTTCGAAGAGCTCGATGGTGCGGGCGGGCGCGTCTTTTTTCCGACGCGGAGTGCGCCTCAGCCATGGTGGAGATTTCTCGACGGTACGATTGTCTCAGGTGGCCGCTTGATCGCCGCGCCCTATCTACAGTCCAAGCTGGGCGCGCCGCGCGGCATCGGC
>CAYFTY010000075.1:0-10168 GCA_964346045.1 uncultured Bradymonadales bacterium
GAAGAGGAAGAAGAGGAAGAAGAGGAAGAAGAGGAAGAAGAGGAAGAAGAGGAAGAAGAGGAAGTAGAGGAAGAAGAGGAAGAAGAGGAAGTAGAGGAAGAACAAGAAGAGGCAGAAGACCAAGAGGAAGCTGTAGAAGAAGCTGCCGAGGTAGAAGACCAAGAAGAAGCTGCAGAGGAAGAAGAAGCTACAGAGGAAGAAGAGGAAGAAGAAGACGACGAAGACGAAGAAGAGCCGCCCCGGGAATTACCCGAAGGAATCGAAGGTCTGCTCGCAACGCTGCAAGACGACCCCGCCGACGCCGACGCGCTCCTTGCACTGGGCGAAGCGTGCCGCGCAGAAGGCGAATACGATCTGATGATCGAGCAGTTCGAACACTCGATCAAAAGACTTCGCAAGAAGGAAGGTGAGCTCGAGGCGATGCTCATGCTCGCCAACGCCTTCTGGCACGATCTCGATGAACTCGATCAAGCCGAGTACTACTTCAAGCGGATTAAGCTGCTCGATACCGAGCAGCCCGAGATGATCGCCTTTTACGAAGACTTCTTCGAGCGAAGCAAAGCGTGGAAAAAACTTTTCAATCACGTCAATAACGCCGCCCTATCGACCGACAATCCCGATCAGAAACGAGAGCGTACGCGCCGACTCGCTGAGATTGCGATCGAGCATATGGACGATCCAGGGCGCGCCATCGACGCGTGGAAATCGTTCCTACGACAGATCGACGGTGACGATGAAGTGGCCCGCGACGAGCTACGCCGTCTCTACTCGGAGAATGCTCGCTGGTCGCAACTCGTCGACCTTTACAAAGAGGAGCTTGCTTCTCTCGATGAAGACGCAACCACAGAACGCCTCGAAATTCTGCGCACGATGGCGCGGCTTTACGATGAAGAGCTCGAACTCGAACCGATGGTGATCAACACGCTTCAGACCATTCTGGAGCTCGACCCGAATGATGTCGACGCATTCGAACGACTGCGCGAGCTTCTGGAGAGTGGCGGCAGGCATAACGATCTGGCCCATCTCCTGGCCGCGCGAGCGGATGGCGCGATCGAAGACGGTGACCATGCGACGGGCATCGAGTTACTCAAAGAAGTCGCCCGCATCTGGGAAGAAGACCTGCGCAACACCACACAGGCGCTGCCCTTTCTCGAGCGTGTCATCGAGCTCGATCCCGAGGACCAGGACACGATCGACGAACTCAAGAAGATCTACGATTCGCGTCGCGATTTCGGCTCGCTCTTTGGGTTGATGCGTCGAGAGGCCTCGACACTCGCGGGAGACGAACGACTCGAGAAGTTACGCAAACTATCGGCCATGGCGCAGGAACGTGTGCGCGACCCCGAATTGCTGACTCCGATTCTCGAGGAGATTCTCGAGCTAGAGCCCAACGATCGTGAAGCACTCGAACAACTCGAGGAACTGCAGCGCAGATCCCAGAATCCGGCGCAACTCGTCGACACTCTTCTGCGCAAGGCCGATATCGTCGACGGTGGCGAGGCTCTCTCTCTTCTGAATGAAGCCGCGGGACTGCGTCTCGAGAAACTCGACGATGCTGCGGGAGCCGAGACATTATGGCAGCGAGTTCTCGAGCAAGAGCCGCAAAACGAGCAGGCCTTTGCCTCGCTGAGTCATTTATTTCTGGCCACGGCACGTTACGACGCTCTCGAAGAGATCTACCGGGAGCGTGACGCGTTCGATCAACTCTTCGATCTCATGGATTCGGCCGCGGCCACGACGGATGACAAGCAGATGCAGACCATGCTCTTTGCGAGAATGGCCCGCATCGCCGAGGAGGATCTCGAGGATTCCGACCGGGTGATCATCAGTCTCGAAAGCCTGCTGAAGATCAGCGACCACCCGGCCGTTGTCGCCTCGACGCTCAACGAATGGTACGCCGACGCCGGCGAGCTCGAAAAACAGCTCGAAATGCAGGAACTCATTCTCGAGCAAGCCAACGACCCAGAGCTCGAGAAGGCGGCTCTCGAAGAACTTCGACGCCTCGAACTCGAGCGCGGAGAACTCAATGCAGCCCTGAAGTGGGCGGTGCTCCTCGTCGAGATGGACCCCGAGGATGGCGAAGCACTCGAGGCATCCAGAAAGATCGCGACCGACGCTGGTGCTCTTTCGAGCTGGGCAGAGGCAATCGACGATGTAGCAACAGATGTCGAGGAGCCGTCGACTCAGGAGACCCTCTGGGCTACGATCGGCACGGTATACGCCGATCAAATCGAAGACATCGACCGCGCGATCGAATATTTCGAGCGACTGCGAGAGCGTCACCCCTCGGACCTCGAATTCCTGGGAATCCTAGAGGCGCTCTACGATCTTGGCCAAGACGGAGACCGACGGATTGCGGTGCTGCGAGATCAGATCGACATCCTCACCGATCGCGGGGCCACCAAGGCCGACCTCGTCGATGAGCTGAGCAAGATTGCGGATGTGCAACGAACCGAACTCGGCGAAGCCAGCGCTGCGCGCGACACCTACGCTGAGATTCTGGACATCGATCCAGAGCACCTGCCATCGCTGCGAGGAATCCGACGACTCTATGTCGAAGAAGAGCGATGGGACGATGTCATCGAGTGTCTGCTTCGCGAGGAGTCCCTCGTCTCGACAGCCGAGCCCGAAAACCGGCACGAGGTTTGGCTCAGCCTCGGAGATGCATACCGCCTGCACAAAGACGATCTCGCCGAGTCACTTCGATACTACGGAATGATCCTCGCCGAAGAGCCTCAGCATGAGGCGGCAGTCGAGGCAGCCGAGTCACTTCTGAGCGAACCAACCTTTGCGCGCGATGCGGCCCTGCTTCTCGAGCCGATCTTTCGAGACTCCGAACGTCCCGGGCAGCTCGTCCGAGCTCTCGAGGCCCGCCGCGGCGCCACCGATGACCGCTTTGAAGAAGCTGAAATCCTGGATGAACTCATCCCGCTTTATCAGGAGATCGAGGATACCGAGACAGCATTCGAACGAGCATGCCGGCAGTTCGAGCTCGACCCCGAGCGATCGGAAATCTGGTTGCGGCTCGAGCAGCTCGGAGCCTCGCTCGACAAATGGAGCGAACTCGAAGAGATCTTCAGCCGATTCGCCCCCACGGATGCCTCGGCAAGTGCGACGAGCTTCGATCTTCTTCGTCACCTCGCGGCGATTCGCGAATATCAATTGAACATGCCCGAGGAAGCTCTCGAAGCCTGGGAGACGCTCTACGAATACGACCCACTCGACACGGCTCATGTAGACGCTCTCGAACGTCTCTATCGGCAGCTAGGCAGGCACGAAAAGCTCGTGGACACGCTCGTCGCCAAAGCTGATCTCAGCCAGGAGCCCGACGAAAGAGTGGCATTCCTGCGCGAGGCAGCACGCCTGGCCGACGAGGTGCTGGCCGATACAGACAAAGCCATCCTGGTGCTCCAGCAGCTCATGACGCTCGATGAGGGAGACGCGTGGGCTGTCGGCGAACTCAAGCGTCTGCTGCGTGCAAAAGAAGACTGGGTCGAGCTTTCGCTCTTGCTCGAAGACCAGGCAAACCTCGCTGCGGAGTTCGAACGCCGTCGGGACCTCTTGCTCGAACTCGCCGCAATACGACTCCAAGAGACCGCGGATCCGGCCGGCGCAGTCGACACCGTGAGACTGGTTTTCAGTGAAAACCCGACCGACGAGGTTGCGATCAAAGCGATCGAGCAAACGGACGCAGTCCTCGCCGAGCATGAAGACACGCAGGATCTGCGGCTCGAGCTCGCCAATCTCATCGAGCCGACCTATCGACAGGAAGGCAATCACGAGCGCTTGATCCATGTGCTCGAAACACGTCTCGAAGCGGCCGACGAGTTCGAACGCACGCCACTCCTCGACGAATTGGCGGACCTCTACATCGCGAGCGCCGACGATGCGGATGCAGCGTTCGAAGCCACTCGTGAGGCCGTGCTCGCTTCGCCCGACGATCCAGAGCGACGGCTTCGTCTCGAAGATCTGGCCGAGTCGACCGGACGCATTGGAGAAGCGATCGACACGCTCGCGCGGGCAGGAGAGGAGTCGGCCGGACAAGGCGACGAAATTTTCCGCAGAGTGGGACGTCTGCTCTACGAAAGAATGGAACGCCCCCACGAAGCGATCGTGGCCTTCGAGCGCGCTCTCGAAGTCAATCCGGCAGATGACGACGCGTTGCGGTCGCTCGAAGCGCTCTACGAAGCCACGAAGGATTACGAAAAACTCGCCGAGAATCTGCGGGCGCAGATCCTCAGTGCCGATCCCGATCGAGAGGTCGAGCTCTGGAGGCGCGTGGGCGCCCTCGAAGAAGACATTCTGGAGCGTCCCGATGAAGCGATCGATGCCTATTATAACATCACGTTGAACGAGCCCGATGACCTCGACGCGATGACGGCTCTCGAACGCCTCTATCAGAAGACCGAACGCTGGAATGACCTGGCCGAGGTCCTCACGCGTCGCGCCGAAATCACCCTCGACCCCGATGAAAAGATCGAAGCGCTACGCCGTCAGGCGGTGATTCGTGAAGAATATCTCGACGACCCGATCGCAGCGACGGACGTCTATCGCCAGCAGCTCAACGTCGAACCGACTCACGAGCCCGCCCTGCGCGAGCTCGAGCGTCTCTATCAGGATAGCGACCAGCACTCCGAGCTCGCGGAGATCCTCCGCGTGCGCCGTGATAATGCGGCCGCCCGTGCCGACGAAGATGAGTTGACTCGCATCGAGTTGAGACTCGGTGGCCTGCTCGCCGGCGACCTTTTTGAGCCACGGGAGGCGCTCGAAATCTTCCGACGCGTTCTAGGTCGAGATCCCGAAAACAATCAGGCCATCGAAGCGCTCGAAGACCTCGCCAGCGACGATAGCCTGCTCGAAGAAATCGCCGGTGACGTGCTCGTCCCGCATTATCAGGCGACATCTCAATGGCAGAAGATGGTCGACATACTCGACCGTCGGCAGCTCACCGAACACGACCCCCGGGAACGATCGCGCATTTTGATGCAAATCGGCGCCACTCGCGCCGAGCGGCTTGATGATATCGACGGCGCTTTCGATGCGCTCGCCGATGCGTGGAAGCTCGATGTCGAGAATCCGGACCTGCGTGAATTGGTCATCGCGCTCGCAACGCAACATGAAGAATGGCAGCGACTCGCCGAGATCCTGCGAGATGTGATCCCCGAGGTTCGAGATCCCGACGCGCTTCTGCGCTTCAACCTGCAACTCGCGGCGCTCTACCGCGACTATCTCGACAACGCCGCCGAGGCCGAGCTCTATTATCGAGAGGCCTTGAATGTCGACGAAGAGTCGGTCGACGCTTTCCGAGCACTCGAAGAAATCCTGAGAGCCGAGCAACGATGGCATGACCTCGTCGAACTGCTCGAGCGTCGTTTCAATGTCGAGATTGCTTCGGGGGACGAGCAGGCCATCCATCTTCTGCACCAGATCGGGACGGTGCAAGACGAGATGCTCGACGATGGCTTCACCGCCGTCGAGACCTACGCCCGGATTCTCGAATTCGACCCGACCGAAGATGCAGCGGTCTCTGCGCTCGATCGGCTCTATCGCGACCAGGAGAGATGGGAAGATCTGAGCCTGCTCCTCCATGATCAGATTTCGCTCTCGTCCGAACCCGAAGAGATTATCGGCTACAAAGAACAACTCGCAGCCGTGCGCGCTGGCAGTCTCAATGACGTGATGGGAGCCATCGACATCTATCGAGACATCCTCTCGGTCGAGCCCGAACACGAAACGTCGGTCGCCTCGCTCGAACTACTCATTGGCAAAGCTCCCGAGGAGTTCGTGCCCGATATCGCCAGGCTTCTCAGCCCCATCTATCGGGGACGCGAAGAATGGTCCCTGCTGATCGACGTGCTGCAGAAACTGGCCGATACGCTGCAGGATCCACGCGAAGAAATCCCAGTCCTGCACGAGGTCGCCTCGATCGTCGATGACGAGCTTCAGGACCCGGATCGAGCCGCTGAGATCTATCGGCGCCTCTTCGAGCTCGAGCCCAATGATCTCCAGACGCGACTGGCACTGGAACGACTCGCTGCCCTACGCCGGGCGTGGTCTGAACTGGCCGCTACGTATGGCGCGGTGCTCGATACGAATTTCGAGATGTCGGACGAGACGCGAGCAGACGTCCTGGTAGGACACGCTCAGATTCACGAAGAGCGTCTGGAAAACCTCGAGGATGCACGCGAGGTCTATCAGGAAGTTCTGATGCTCAAACCTGATCATGAAGGCGCACTCGATGCACTCGAGCGTGTCTACTCGCGCATGGAAGCCTGGGAAGATCTCGGCGATCTCTATCAGCGGCGAGCCGACCAGGCCAGCGACCCACGTGAGTCGAGAGATTGGCGTGAGAGCATGGCCAGCATCTACGAAGATGTACTCGAGGACCAGGCATCGGCGATCGACGTCTACAACGAGATTCTGGCCAGCGATCCTGAAGACGTCGGAGCACGTCGTGCGCTCGAGAGACTCCTTTCGCAGTCTCGGCGCTGGTACGATCTGGCCGAACTCTATCGACAACAGGCCGACCTCTCTCGCGATAGTGAAGCCCGGCTGGAGTTCCGCTTCAAACTCGCTCAGCTTCTCGAGAGCGAACTCGATCAGATTGATGAGGCGCTCGATCTCTACCGCGACATCCTTGCCTCAGACCCCTCACATTACGAGAGCCGGCGTGCTCTCGAGGGTCTGGCACGTGACCTCGCACTGCGCGAGGACTCGTGGCCCGAGCATCGCCTCCAGATCCTCGACTTGCTCATCGATAGCTACGACCCGAGAGCAGACCGCGAACGAGTCACGGGACTGCTCGAACAAAAGGTCGAACTCGTCGAGGGCATCCAGGAAAAGGTGGCGGTTTATCTGCGGCTCGCCGAAGTACTGCTGCAGTCGATTCGCAACGAGGAGCGTTCACAGGCCCTCTCGTATCTGGCGATCGCCTATCGCCTCGATCCGTTGACCTCAGAGGACGTCAAAGAAGAGATCGCGACCCTCGCAAACGAGCTCAAAGCGTGGGAACGACTGATCCCCATTTATCTCACAGGGCTCGAATCTACGTCTGATCTCGACAATCAGGTCCGACTGCTGGAGTCGCTCGCTGAAGTGTTCATCGAGCACCTCAATGATCGCGATAGCGCCATCTCGATCTACCAGCAAATTCTCGAAATTAATCCGGTCCACGAGACGGCGCTCGGTCGCCTCGAAAAGCTCTATGGCGAACTCGAACTCTGGGGCCCGCTCGTCGAGATTCTGCAGAAACGCGTCGAATCGGTCTACGACCAGGACGAGCAACGTCTGGCTCTCGAACGCATCGCTCGCATCCAGGTCGATGTCCTGGCCAAAATCACTCGTGGCATCGAGACCTATCAACGATTACGCGATATCGAGCCGTCTCGCATCGATTACATCGAAAGCCTCGAAGAGCTTCTCGAAGAAGCCGGCCGCTATGAAGAGCTCGCCGATGTCCTGCGCGACAAGCTGGGCATCATCGATGATATCTCGGGCCGAAAAGCCGCCTACGAAAAGCTCGCACTGGTCTTCGACGAGTTTTTGGAATCCCCCGACCGGGCCATTGACGCCTACCGTGGCGTCCTTGATCTCGATGCAGAAAACGAAACAGCCATCCAGGCACTGGTTCGACTTTTCGAACAGGTCGGACAATGGCCCGAGCTTCTGGATGCACTGCAGATGCAATTCGAATTCGCCGAGGATGTCGAGAGCATCAACCGCATCGAACTCGATATCGGACGCGTCCTTTTCGAACATCTACACTCGCCTTTCGAGGCGATGGAAAAATTCGAGACCGTCCTGACACGCGCGCCGCAGAGCGAGAAAGCGCGAGAAGCGATGGCGACACTCCTCGAGCGCGACGATACTCGCGACCAGGCCGTGAAGATCCTCGAAGAGCTCTATCGCTCGACCGAAGAGTGGCGCGAGCTCGATAAGCTATTCGAGCTGCAGCTCGAGCATGTACGCGACCCCGAGCGACGCGTCTCGCTCTACACCGCCCTCGCCTCTCTTCAGGCCAACGAGTTGGGCACTCCTCAACTCGCATTCATGACCTTCGGGCGCGGACTGCGCGAGATGCCGGGCTCTGAAAAGCTGATGAAAAATCTCGAGACGCTCGTGGAGCTCCTCGATAATTATGACGAGCTCGTCGCCGTCTATGAAGATGCCCTCGAGGTCACCGATGGAAACATCGAGGCCGAATTCGCGCTGCGCAAGAGACTCGGGGCCCTCTACCTCGAATTCGAAGAATATGACGAGGCCATCGGGCATCTCGAAAGAGCCTTGGAGATCGACGAATACGACGGTGGAACTCTCGACTATCTCGACAAACTCTATCAGCTCACGAACCGCTGGGAGGATCTGCAGCGCGTCCTCGAACAGGAACTGGTCATCGCCGACCCGTCGCGAACGAACGATGTCCGCTACCGACTCGGCTATCTACACGACCAGATCTTTGAGCAAAACGAAGAAGCCCTCGAACAATATCGACAGATCGTGGCTGACGAACCCGGTCACGGCGCCGCCATCGAGGGGCTCGAACGACTCCTCGAAGACCCGAACGTAAGGCGGGAGGTTTCGGACTTGCTCGAGCCTATTTATCGCGAGCACGACGCCTGGGAGCGTCTCACGAAGCTCTACAACATGAAGCTCGATATCGTGGAGCACTCGGTCGAAGAAGCCGAATTGCTCGAAAGCATCGCACGCATCGAGATCGAAAAATTCGACCGTCCTGCAGTGGGTTACGCCTATCTCGGACGTTCGTTGCGAGCCGAGCCACTGAATCACGAGGTGCAGGAAAGACTCGAAGAGGTGGCCGACCAAACCTCGATGCATGAGGAGCTTGTTGCCCTCTACGAAGAGATCATCGAAGACCTCACCGATCCGGTGCGTGTCTGCGAGCTGGCTCTCGTCGCCGGCAAGGTCTCCCTCTCGGAACTGGGAGATTTCGATATCGCTTCGACGCTTTACGAGCGTGTCGTCGAACTCGAACCCGAAAACGAAGAGGCACTGAACGCCATGGAGCTCATTGCCCGCGAGCAGGCCGACAGCGCGGCCCTCGCTCGGGTCCTCGAGCACAAAGCCGAGATGCTTTTCGACCCGGATGTGAGGCGCGACACACTCGTCGAGCTCGGGCGCGTCCGCTCGGAGCGCGAGGAGTTCGAAAAAGCGGTCGACGCGTATCGTCAGGCGCTCTCGATTGACGAAGCCAACACCTCGATTATGGAAGAGCTCGTCGAATTGCTCGAGATTACCGAGCAATACGAGGAACTGGTCGAAGTGCTCGAGCGACTCGCTAATTTCCTCAAAGACCCCGATACGCGATTCGGAATTCTGGTCCGCATTGGCCAGTATGCCCGTGTTTTGCTCAAAGACGCTGACCGAGCGGTCGACGCCTACCGTCGCGCCATGCAGCTCGATCCCGACGACCCCAATGTTCTCGAATCTCTCGATGAACTCTATGTCGAGACCGAGAATTGGAATGAGCTGCGCGAAGTCTTGCGCCGGCGAGTCGAGATGACCGAGCAGGACGAAGACCGACTCGAACTTCTGGTGCGACACGCAACGGTTACCTACGAGAGATTTCAGGACGTCGATGCTGCCATTGATGGATATCAACGCGCCATGGAGATCGATTCGACTCATCCCCGGGTGATCCAGGCCCTCGACGAACTGTATAAAAGCGAGGGCCGTTGGGATGATCTATACGCCATGTACGAAACGATGGCCGAGACCTCGACAGACCCCGAACACATCTGTGATCTGCGTGTTCGCATGGCCGACATTGCAGCCGATCACTTTGAGAATCGGGAACTGGCCATTCAACAGCTCAACCTGGTGCTCGATGCGATGCCCGCACACGTCGGAGCACTCGGCGTATTGGCGGATCTCTACGAGGCCGACGGCAACCATGAGAAACTGCTCGAGGTCTTGCGTGACCAGATTCAAGCAGCCACGACCGACGATGAGAAGCTCGCGTCACTGATGCGGCGCGCGCGACTCTACCGCGATGTTCTCGAAGACCCCAACTCGGCTGCAACTGATATGGTGGCGGTGATCGAAATTCGTCCTCTGCACGAAGAAGGACTCCCTGAACTCAAAGAGCTCTACGAGACCCTCAGCGCCCACGAGCAGCTCTACGGACTCCTCGACTACGAAGCATCATACC
>CAYFTY010000076.1:0-1757 GCA_964346045.1 uncultured Bradymonadales bacterium
GATTCGGCAACGGGCTGTGTGAATACCGACATCAGCTCGACCTGCGACGATGGAAACGCCTGCACCATCGACACCTGCGACCCGGTGAATGGATGCGCGAATACCGTGATCCAGAGTTTCACCTGCCGACCTGATATCACCGTGACCTATCCGCCGCGCGCCGCGACGATTCAGGACACGCTCGGCTCGGTGGTCACAGTGACCGGAACGGTCAACTCGGGTGCCGGTGCCATCACGACCTTCACGATCAACGGGCAGGCCGTCACGCCCGACCCGATGACGGGCGCGTTCAGCTTCGACATGGTGCCAACCGTGGGCTCGAATGTGCTCGTTTTCGAAGCTGTCGATGTTCTCGGAACCGAGGACTTCAGGGTCCAATCGTACCACTGGTCGACCTCTTACACGCAGCCTGTCTCGGGGATGCCGCCGAGTGGTGTGGTGGATCCCGGGCTGGGTATTTATCTCGATCAGCAGAGCATCGATGACGGTCAGGCGCCACCGCCGACCGACCTTGCTGCGATCTTCGAGGGCGTGCTCGCCGGTTTCGACCTGAGCGGCTTCTTCGACCCGACGGTGCCGATCGCCACGGTCGACCCGTACGAAATCTATCTCACCTCGCTCTCGTTCAACGACGTGGCGGTCTCGCTCGATGCGATCGACGGCGGGCTCCAGGTGACCGCCTCGCTGATCAATATCGAAGGTGACCTCATCTTCGACTGCGTGGGCGGGGCTGTGACATGCTTTTTCGCCGGAGGCGATAGCACGGGCGGACTGACGATCGACGACATTACGATCGACGCCGATCTGATTTTCTCGGTCGATGCCAATAACGAATTGGTTGTGACGGTGCAGAATCCGCAGACCGTGGTCACGAACCTCGACGTCTTCTCGGACAACGGATGGACCGACTTTTTGATCGGAGCGTTCGCCGGAGACCTGAACGACGTGGTGACGGATATCGAGAACGATCTGAATAGCCAGCTCGCCACGGTTCTCGCGCCGCTTCTCGAGGATGGGCTCGGCGCATTGGCCTTCAATCAAGCCTTTGAACTGCCGCGTCTCGATGGCAGCACCCCGGGCGTGACGGTAAACCTGGAGAGCGATTTCTCGGCACTTGATTTCCGCAGTGCGATGCCGGGACCGCAGGGTGGATCCTTTGATCTGCGGGCTTGGGCCACCTCGGCATCGCGAGGTGTTCCGGCTGGTAATCCCTACGATTCGAATGCAGGAGTACCGATGCGAGTGGGTTGTGGGACGCCTCCTCAAGAACTCGTGATTCCGAGAGCTGCGCCTGTCGAGATCGTCTTTTCAGATGACCTGATCAACCAGATTCTGCGAGGCGCATGGTGGGGCGGGCTGCTGGAGTTCCCGGTGGGGCCCTCGCTCTTGAGCGGCGTGGATCTCACGAGCTTTGGCGTCACCAACCTGACGATCGACGTCAGTGGCGAGCTACCACCGGTTGCGACCGACTGCGCAAGCGGGCAGCTGATTCTCTACATCGGTGATCTGCGGCTCGACGCGAGTCTCGAGCTTTTCGGGCAGCCTCTCGATGCCGTGATCTATACCTCGTTCGAGGCACCGATTTCGCTCGGCGCAGGCTCGACCGGAGATATCGAAATCATCGTCCAATCGATTCAGAATGTCGAACTCGAGGTCAACGTCGTACAGGAATCGATGCTGGGCTCGCAGGCCGCACTCAAAGGCCTGCTAGAGACCGAGCTCGTACCCGCACTCGGAGGTCTGCTCGGAAATGGCAG
>CAYFTY010000076.1:1857-10124 GCA_964346045.1 uncultured Bradymonadales bacterium
CCGCTGGCTTCGTTCCCGCTGCCTCAGATTGATTTGAGCGCATCGCTCGGCCAGCCGCCCGGGACCTCGGTGATCGCGATTCAGCCCCTGAGCGGAGGTGGTTTGCCGCCGGCACGACAAAATGGAAACACCGTGATCTACGGAGAGCTCCAATGAGGATGACCATGAGAAATACGATACCTGTCAGGCTATGTGCCATTGTTCTCGCTTTCGCGTTCGCGAGTGCCTGCGGGGGAGACGATGCGTCGAAGAGTCCATCGAATCATTCGACTGGCGAGCCAGATGCGTCGATGTCCGACATGGAAACGTCTGATGACGCGGGCTCGAACGACCAGCCTGATGCCAGGTTCGTCGGAGTCATGAACTGCAACGCGGATGCCGATTGCGACGACGGTCGTTCGTGCACAACGGGCACCTGCATCGATGCGCCCGGAGAGGGCAAAGTCTGCGAATGGTCGGTCAACGACGGCACCTGCCTCGTCAATGGCGTCTGCTACGCGGACGGTGATACGAGCGCGAATGACGACTGCGGCGTATGCGACCCTGCTCAATCGGATTCGGCATTTTCGGCGGCCAATGACGGGACGGAGTGCGATGACGGCAACGTCTGCACCGTCAATACGGTCTGCATGGGTGGCACCTGCTCGGGTGAGCCCGTCGATTGCAACGATGGCAATAGCTGCACCGAGGATTCCTGCAGCCCGGTCGACGGCTGCGTGAACGAGCCGCTCGACGATGGCACGAGCTGCGACGATGGAACGATGTGCACTGAAAACGATGCTTGCTCGGCGGGAGAATGTGTCGGAGAGACGCTCGACTGTGACGATGGCAACGAGTGTACCGACGACTCGTGCGACCCCATGGCGGGCTGCATGAACGAGAATAACACCAACTCGTGCGATGACGGCGATCCCTGCACCATCAACGAAGTCTGCGATGCGGGGGTCTGCGGAGGCGGCGAAACCAATACCTGCGACGACTTCAATGCCTGCACGATCGATGTGTGCGACCCCAACGCCGGCTGCCAGCACCTGCCGACGAATAATCCCTGCTGCAGTGGTATGACCTCGATCTGCGACGATGGCGACCCCTGCACCACCGACCTCTGCGATCCGCAGACGGCAGAATGCTCGTACCAACTCAATACTGCGCCCTGCGACGACGGAAACGCGTGTACCGAAAACGATGCCTGCGATGGAGCAGGCACCTGCACGGGCACCATGAAGAGCTGCGACGACGGCAATAGCTGCACTGCCGATATGTGCAACGTCACCCAGGGCTGCTTCTATCAGCCTCTCGATCAGGTCGCCTGCGACGACGGGCTCGCGTGCAGCACCGGCGATACCTGTAATATGGGCGTCTGCGAAGCCGACACGAGTATGTGCCTCTGTGTCCCGAGCTTCACGGACGCCTCGAAATCGACGAGCGTGGCCATCGGTGCCGACGAGATGCCGGGCAATGCGCTCGATATCGATGGAGATGGCACGCCAGACAACGCGCTCGCTCCCCTGGCGAGTATCGTGAACCCCGAGCTCGACACCGCGATCATCGATGGAGACCTGATGCTCCTCTTCGAATACATCGGTTTCGCGCCCGGCATGTTCACGCTGGCGCTTCACACAGGAAGCCTCGACCCGGCCAATGCGATGTGCGATTTCCAGAACACGACCTGCAATTATCTGGTCGACCGCTCGTCGCTCGACCCCATGACCTGTGATCCGTTGATCAGCATTCCTGCCACGCACACCGGCAACGCTATCAGCGGCGGGGGGCCCACGACCGTCGTACCGCTGGCGATTCCGCTCGGCACGAGTACGCTCAACCTCACGGTCTATCGTGTTCGCGTCGAGAAGACGGTCACGCTCGATATGGCCACTGCCGAGGTGAGTGGGTACGCTGGAGTGCTCGGTGGAGCCGTGACCGAAAGCGAGCTGAACGCAGCCATTCTGGCGGTCGATCCCAACTCGCTGCCGCTTCCGCCCATGAATATCATCTCGCTGCTACAGACCCTGGCGCCCAACGATATCGATACCAACGGGGATGGCACCCTGGACGCCAAGTCCATTGGTCTGGTCCTCTCGGGAATCGACGGAAATATCACCGGTGCATCACCGTGATTTCGTCGGCGTTCTCGACTTGCGCCGACGCCTTGTCTGATAGAGCGCCGACATCCTCGTCGGCCCTGTCGAAGCCGCCCAATCGGGCGGCATTTTTCGTTCGTGGGGGGAAGAGTTCCCCGCGGTGTGCCACTTTGTCACACGTTTGCCTACATGTAGGGTAATGTCGTAACATGTCGTATTTTCGCGGGAAAACGACGAGTTAGTGTGCTGACTAATATCTGGCATGCACCTTGTAACGTACGAAGACCGTACTCTCGCGGAGGTCTTCATGCCTGGACTCAAGAAGCTCGTCAGTCTCGTCGCTCTTTTCACCATCGCCATCCTCACCAGTGGATCGTCCTGCGACAGCAGCAGTCCGAGCTTACTCTCCGGAAACGGCGGTGATTTCAATTCGGGGCCGCGCACGACCTTCGACCGCGCAAACGGTGACGCCGAGCGAGGAGACCCGCTGCAACGAAATAACTGCGAGACGAGCTGTCCGTCGGGTGAGGCGTGTGTTGAAGGAGCATGTGTCCCGGCGGGTTCGCTCAATGTCGTCATGGTGTGGGATACACCGGTCGACCTCGATCTTCATGTCCGAACGCCCTCCGGCGAGACCATCTTTTACCGCAATCGCGCCGGCGACCACGGCGGGCGATTTCTGCAAGACGGGTGCATCGCCGACAACTGCGACGAGAATACCTCCCGGATCGAGAGCGTGATGTGGCGAGACCAGTATCCTCAGGGAACCTACGATGTGTGGGTCGTGAATTACGACGGCGCTGCATCTGCCAACTTCCAGATCGAAATCGTGCAAAATGGCGAGCGGAAGGACACGTTCAGCGGGAGCATCGGCGCTAGCGAGGGCGAGCGTTCGAGTACCTTCTCGGTATGCATTGGTGAGGATTCGAATGACGATAGCTGCTCGCAACAACAACAGGGCTGCAGAGCCGAACTCGACCGACTGGGCATTTCGTACCGCGACTGGAGTTATTCTACGCAGACGGCTGCGGGACAGTCGTGCACGGTCAACGACCCGATCATTGTCGACGGGCGCATCAACGGAGTCGATTTCCAGCATTATCAGCAGAGCTCCCCGACCACGATGCGTATGAGCTGCGAGCTGGCCATCGCCCTTCACGAGAAAGCCGAAGTGTTAAAGCGAAACGGTATCCGCGCAGCGGGGCATCATGGAACGTTCAATTGCCGCACCATCGGCGACACGAATCGGCTCTCGAACCACGCCTTTGGAATGGCGATCGATATTCGTACCTACATCGGGAACGACGGCACGGTGTACAACGTGATTCGAGACTGGGAGCATGACACCGACAATCCTACGACTGCAAAGGGTCAGAAACTCTACACGATTGCCCACGATCTGCATCGCAACCGCGTCTTCAACAACATACTCACGCCCGACTTCAACACCGCCCACGATGATCACTTCCACTATGACGTCGACGGAGGAAATGGAAATTACCTCGGCTACGTCGTCCAGAATTACTACATCGGCAACGATCGCCACGACGAACTCTGCGGACACTGAGCCCCGCGCCTGATTCTCGAGGCCGACCCGATCACCTTTCAAGGTATCGGGTCGGCTTCTTTTTTTGCGCATTCCGCAAAAACTCTATTGGTGGGCAGTCTCGGAAGTCGTTGCGTTCGCCTTACTTCGTGGGAATCTTGATCGCATCCCCACCCGCGATATACTGGCAAATGTGCTTGCAAGCTCGGCGCTGTGAGGGTATCGCGGCGGCTATGATTCCCGATGAAGAGATCTCGATGAAATCCTGGAAGAAACTCAAATTCGTATCGATCATTCTCATGCTCATGATGGGCGCATTCGCCTGCGGTGACGATGAGGCGACGCCGACGAACGGCGAGAACAACCTCCCCGATCCCAATAACGTGCCGGTGCCACAGGGCTCTCGCCTTGTCCACTTGGATTCGTGTGCAGGTCAGATCAGCTGCGCCGTCGATGCGACTTTCAATACGCAGGTTCCGCTGAAAGTTCAGCTTCTCGACGGCAATCAGAATCCCATCACCGGTGCCCGAATTGATTTCGAACTCGACCCGGGTGAAGCCGCTGGAACGACCCTCGACGCTCGCGGTGCTGCAACCGACGATGAAGGCATGGCGCAGGTGACCCTGCGTGCCGGCGCCACGACCGGAGTTGCCGAGGTCGATGTCGTCGTACCCGGCGACAATTCGGTCGAGCCCATCAAATTCATGGGTGCTGTCAATCCCAAAGATGCGGCCTCGTACCGCGTGAACTTCACGCACGACGGACCCGCGGATCTGCGGGATGTCAACGTGTTTCTCTTCCCTTCGGATGTCTCGTGCGACGACATTCGCCAGGACCTTGCAGCCGAGCGTGATGACGACCCGGATACCAATCCGATGCAGACTGCCGACGCGACGGCGCAGGGTATCGTCCTGGTCGATGGCACCTTGCCAGTCGTCGTATTCCCAGGCCTGCAGAATGACGAGAGCTATACGGTTTCGGCCCAGGCGTATTCACGCGCCGATAGCGAGGTCGAACTTGCATTCGGCTGTGAAGATCAAAACGATCCCATCACCAATGGTGCATCGGTCGAAGTCACCGTCGAGCTCGCGGATTACCTCCCGCGTCTCGAAGGTACCTACAATGCCGTTCATACGATTCGTGTGACCGAGGCAGTTTGCGGGATGGACGGCTCTTCGGGGGTTCTGCCCGAAGGAGTCTGCACCACCATCGATATCATCGGGCGCCTGGCGACTGACCCGGCGAGCTTCCTCCTTGGTGAGGGGATGGGCGACACCGGCGTGATCGGCATCATCGTCGAGTTCCTTCCAGACGAAGGAGTCCTCGGGACCCTCAAAGGTGCGATTGAGCAGTTCATCGGCAACGACACGATCGCCGGCATCGGTCGCGAGGCGTTGAACGGCTATTTCGAAGATTGGATCAACATGAATGCGCCTGAATGGGTCGTGAATAGCCGCAACATTACCGCAGATATCTACGATACGATCAGTGAATTCCAGGTCACCGGCCTGATCCGCATCAAAGACGAAGCCGTTCCGGCCATGGGTGACGGCGAATTCATCGCGCTTCTCGAAGAAGACCAAGAAGGCAACCTGCCGGGAGAACAGCTCTGGGAAGCCGTGGTGGTCAACTGGACGGGAGATTGTGACCCGGATCAGCCCGACCGCTGTCGTGAGCGTACGATTCAGACCTCGGATTTTGGGGCTGACACGGTCATCAACGGCGAGTTCACAGGCGCGGTGGTCGAACTCACCGACGAAGAAAACCCGGGATACGGACTCATCATCGATCCGCACGATCTTTCGGTGAACTACGGAATCCTGATTCTCGGTATCGTCGAGACTTTCGTACTGCCCATTCTCTTTGACGATCAGAACGTCACCAGCGTTCAGGCGGCCCTGGATAAAATCCTCAGCGAAATCGTTGGAGGAGACGATGGATGTCAGGGACTCGCAGATTTCGTCGAGGAGGCTGCCTTTGGTCCAGATGGAAGCCAGACGGTCAACGACATTGCCAACAATCTCTGCAACGAGTTGCTCGAGTCTGCGAGCGACGGATTGCGCGAATTCCTCAGCGACGAGGCCGTACTCGGTGAAGCCATGAATCTTCGCACCTCCGAGGCATGCCGAATTTCGCAGCCAGACGATTATCTCTCCGAATGGCCGGGAGCTCCGCTTCCCTACATTCAGTCGATCGGTACGCCCCAGATGGAGTGCACCTGGGATATCGAAATCTCGGCTGGAAATACCACGATCACGACGCAGTCGCCGTTCCACGCAACGCGCAACTGATTCGTCTTCGTGAGATGGTAGAGAGGGCAGCCCGCGGGGGCTGCCCTTTTTGATTAGTGGCGGTCCCAGTACTGCATCGAGCCGTGCGGCTGAAATCCGTGCGCCGAAACGATCGGGGCCGATGTATCGACTTTGGCGTACAGACCGACTTGGCTGATGCCCTGCTCGAGTGCCCACTCGCAGCGCGCTTTCAATAGCGCCGTGTAGGCTCCGAGTCCTCGATATTCTTCGACGATGCCACCTGCCCAGAGGAAACCGAGGTCGAGGTCGTCGTGGCGCGTCAGGCTCGCCGAGCCGACGGGCTTAGCGTCGAGGTAGACCACGAATCGAGCCACCCGTGCATCCGGACGCTGGCATTCGGCGAGGTCTTTTTTGAATTGCGCAGCCGAGAGGACGCCCGGGCGCCCGAAAGCAAGGCGTCGTGTATGGTCGAGATCACGCAGCGTCTGAGCATCGAGCACGCGCCTCACATCGAAGGAGCGCCGTGGCTCGCGCCGGTAGGCGTCGGTCGCGATTGCATACGCGCGATGACGATCGCCGGGCTGGTAGCCGTGATGTCGCAACGCATCGAGAAGGGCGTCGCTCTGATTCAGATCATTGACGATCCATCGACAGGTGCGACCGCGATGTTCGATCGAGATCCGATCGACGAGATCGCGCTCGTCGCCTTCGAAGCGCGAGAAGACCACCTGATTGAAGAGGGGGTCGTCAAAGCGCGACCGCGTGTAGATGAGGCGATCTTCTTCGATGACCTCGACACCCTCGGGCGCCCAGAAATAATCGGTCATCGACAATTCGAGCCGCTCGTCAATGGTGCGAGTCATGCGATTTCGTCAATCCTGGGGTCTCGAGGCCCCTCGACGGCTTCGATGTCCACGCCATGCTCTCCCAGATAATGGAGTCCATTGGCGCCGGCATAACCTCCACCGACCACGATGACCCTGGTAATTCCGGCGTGATGAATCAGCTTGGCGCACATCAGACACGGTTCACCGGTCACGAGCAACCATGCGCCCTTTGTGGGAACCCCCGATGCAGCGCAGTTGCAGATGACATTCATCTCGGCGTGGTGGCAGCCAATCTCCATGCGAGTACCTGATTCGACCCCTCGGGTGTCGCGCAGACACACTTCGTCGCCGCACAGTTCGCCGCCGCCGCGCGGCCCACCGTTGTACCCGTCCATCAATACGACGTTGCGGTCGGGATCGAGCAAAAGCGCCCCGAATTTCCGTCGTGGACAGTTCGATGCCTTGGCGAGCGCCAGGCATTGTTCGATGCGGATCTGTACATGTTTCTCTTTCATGGGCCCAAGGGATAACCTTGGAGTGCGAACGAGTCACGTCGAAATTTGACGAGCGGAGGTGTGATGTTCGACGAGAAAGGACCAACATTTCTGGAGCTGGCTCGACAGGCTCTCTCGGGTACGACCGAGGGCTACGACATGCTGGCACCCAAATTCGAGTACACGCCATTTCGAACGCCAGACGAGTTACTTGGCCCCATGGCCGAGGCTGTGGCCGAAGAATCCGTCGAACGCGCACTCGACGCCTGCTGCGGAAACGGAGCGATTGCCCGTTCGATCGCCGGCGTCGTCGCCGAGCAGGTCGTGGGCATCGACGTATCAGCGGGCATGCTCGAAGAGGCACGTCGCCTCGCCAATCAGGTCGACGGAGCCCAACTCGAGTTTCGAGAAGAGGACGTCTTCACGATGAACTACGACAGGGAGTTTGATGTCGTGGCGACCGCCGGAGCTTTTGGACACATCCTCGCAGATGATCAAGAGAATTTCGTGGATCGCGTCTGGCGGGCACTCACTCCCGGCGGTCGATTCATCTTCGTGACCTCGGAGATGCCGTCTCCGAGTTCACCGGGCTGGTGGGCAGCGCGTGGATTCAACGCGGCGATGCACATCCGAAACCTGCTCATCGATCCGCCTTTCATCATGTTTTATCTGACCTTCACCGTCGAGCGGGCCTCCAAGCTACTCTGGGATCGGGGCTTTCAGGTCGAGGTTCGCGCGCCTTATGAAGACACACCTTTCAAGCGGGCACGACTTGTCATCGCGACGCGTCCTCAGTCGGCCGACTGAGGGGCCGTTCGCGCGCTTCAGACCTGGCCTCTTCGCAATCAGGGGACGTATGATTTCAGGCTGGCTTCTATCTTCGTTTTGCTAAATTTGTGAACGGTGTTTACAAAATGAATGGCATTCACTAGTATGGGGTGGAATGGAGGAGTTATGACCAAAAACGAGCCGACCGGGTGGGAACGACGACGCGAGCGGCGCGCGAGAGAGATCCGCGAGCAGGCGCTGCAGTTGGTCGTCGACGAGGGAGTCCAAGCGTTCAGCAT
>CAYFTY010000077.1:0-10111 GCA_964346045.1 uncultured Bradymonadales bacterium
AGCACTCCGGGATCGATGAGCCCGCCGACCGGCGGTACTTCGCCCGATGCCCCCTGCAGGTCCTGCACGAAGGTCGGCTCGCGAGGATCGCTACTCATGGCGAGTTTTGCCCGCACCCGACGCCCGACTGGATCGAATCGGAGCCCGATTCCGACAGGGCCCAGCTGGTTGCGGATGCGACGGTAGATCACCGAAGCCTGCGAGGGATCTTCTTCGCGGGCCGGCTTCATCCATGTTCGCGACCGAATCGTGGCGACAATCGGCTCGTCCTCGAGTTCTTTGTCGATGCGTTTCGCCCATGTCGCCTGACTCCAACGCTCAGATGAGCCGAGCTCGACCCAGCGCGATATGCGCTTCTTGACCTGCTCGACCGTCAGCGGCTCGGGTTCGAGCTGAGAGGGCCACCGAGGCTGCGCCCGGCCAACGGGAATGGTGAAGGCGTAGTCGCCATCGGTCGCAAGGTAGAGAACGGCAATGTCTTTGGGCCCTTCTCCGAATCGATAGAGGTCGAATCCCTCGACTTCTTCTCGGGTGACCTGGAATTTCGCTCCGGGTCCTTTGAGCCAGGTTTCGAGGGTCTCGTCTCGGGTGAACGCCGAATGCAACACCCAGTGCCCTCCATCTTCGAAGAGACGTACGGGGCTTGCGGTGTCGATGCCGAGTTCTTGCCAGTCGTCTGAGGCGTAGAGATCGAAGTCGAGGCTTTCGCGAAAGCGCTCACGGCTCGAGCGCAGCAGCGAATCTTCGGCCGTCTGCCCGGCAACGGCGGCGAGGATATCGAGCAACGCATCGAGGCGCTCGGCCTCGATCAATGCTCGGGCGCTGGTCGGAACGACATCGGTGGGCGAAACCTCGCGGGTCTCGCGATCGGGGCTTGCCACCTCGTCGGGAGAACACTCACAACCTCCCAACGCAACGAGCAACAAGAGCGACGCGAGCCACCATCTACGCATTCGCCCATCCTCGCTGAACGGCGTGCATCACCAGACGGTCATCACCGCCGACGACGAAATTCAAGTTCAATTCGGAGTTCAGCTCATTGAGCGCCTCGGGCATCTCTTCGTCGCCGATCAGATAGATGGCGTCGAGGCGATGACAGAGGGCTTTGAGCAGCGGCTCGTAGAATTTCCAGCGCTCGCGAGTGCCGATGAATATAAACGGTAAATCGGGGTATTGGTCGACCAGATCGTGAGCGAGCAACATTTCGAGGACGTTGATATGCGTGGTTGTCAATCGGCGCAGGCGCAGATCGTAATCGCGCAGGTGCAGATAGCCTTCGGGCAAGCCGGAATAGATCCTGGCGCACTCGAGATGATTGCAGAGATGACGAGGCGCGTTGCTCAGATAAAAGATCGGATTGGAGGCGCTGTAGCCGCGGGCCATGCGTTGCATGAAATCGACCGCACCGGTCAGAGGCGGTCTGAGCCGATGACTCTGTCCGAGCACAATCTCGCCCAATACGCGGGCAAAACGATGGGTGGGATGCGCGAGTACGATTCCGTCGAGATCGACCAGTAGCCCGACCGAAGCATCATCCAAAGGCACGAGCACCCGACCGGATTCTTTTTCGGCACGCATGGTCGCCTGTGATCCGAGTTCGAGGTCGATCCAGTAGTTTTCGCGATCGCCGAGCTCGGGCTGCGCGCTGATCACCAGGTCAAAGAATCCCTCTTCGTCGGTCGAGGTGACGACTTCGGACGCTCCGCGACGAGCCTGGACTGGCGTGGCCTGCTGACCGGAGATCAAAAATCGATACCAGCAGCTCACCAGAATATCGAAGGCATCGTCGTCGGGCCCCGGCATGCGCACGCGGCTGCGCTCGGCAACCCGTCCGCGCACACGCAACCACTCCCGTGTGCCGAGACCGAGTTGGGTGCGAAGCTCGACGCGACTCCATTCGGCGAGGTGATGTTGGAGAGCAAATTCAAAGCTCTTGACCAGCTCATTGGCCAGCATCACGGCGTCGCAGCCGTCGATGACACCGATGCGCCGCAGCGACTCGCGAATGCGCTCGACGTAGACCGCCCGGCGTTCTCCATTGATCTGCGTTTCGTCGACGAACATCTTCTCGACCCTGCGAAGAACCGTTTCTGGCCGAATCTACGAATCCACACTATACTCTAATCAGCAGTCGCCCAACTTTATAGCGAGCACGCGGTGAAAAGTACGCTCATCGAACTACCGCCAGAATCTGGCGGGCTCGACGAAGAGTCCATCGAATTCGTCGAGGCCAAATCAGTCGATGAGATTGCCCAGCAGGGGCATATCGACGACGAACGCGTGCTCAAGCGCTTGCTCCTTCCGGGTCAGGCGTTCGGACCATATAAAATCCTCGGATTCATCGCTGCCGGCGGCATGGGCGAAGTCTATGCGGCCGAGCGTATCATGAGTGACGGACGGCGTCTTGGGCCGGTCGCGCTCAAGGTGATCTCGCCCGAATATATGGATGACTGGGCGATCGCCGAGCGCTTCAAACGCGAGGCGCAGATCAGTCGTGCGATACGATCTCCGCACGTCACGCGCGTCTACGAGTTCGGCGAAACCGAAGCAGGCCATGCCTTTCTGGCGATGGAAATGCTGCACGGCGAAGAGCTTTTCGACCGCATGTACGTAGACGGTGGATTCGAGCCGAATGAGGTCGCCGAGATCATGCTCGAATTACTCGCGGGCCTGCGCGCTGTGCACGAAAGTGGCTTCATTCATCGCGACATCAAACCCGAGAATATCTATTTCTGCCGACGCGAGGGAGCCGCCGAGATCGTGAAGATCCTCGATTTCGGAATCGCAAAACGCAGCGACCAGAAATCCGATCCCTATCTGAGCGTGGTCGGAAAGGTCTACGGAACACCCGAGTACATCGCGCCCGAGCAGGGTTTGAATCCCGATGTCGATGCCCGCGCCGATCTCTACAGTGCAGGCATCATCATGTACGAGCTGCTCGCCGGGCATCTTCCCTATCAGGGCGAGACGGCGTACGCGCTCATTCTTTCACACCAGAACGAGCCGGTGCCTCCGCTGCCCGGGTACGTACCCGAAGACCTTGCAAAGATCGTCATGAAGTCGCTCGAAAAGAAAGCCGAGAATCGCTTTCAGAGCGCCGAAGAATTTCAGAGGGCGATTCGATCGTGGTTCGATGGAAGACGCGAAGACGACCTGCTCGATACCGGCAATCTGATGGCCGATCGAGTCCGCACCAACACTCCCAATCATCCGCAGCAAACGCCGCTCGCCGGGGTTCCGCGAGCCGAGCCGGGAACACCTCCACCGACGGCAGAAGCATCGGCGGAGTTCGACGCCACTCCAGCGCCTCCGGTGCAGATCTTTTCGAAGTCCAACAAGCTCTCGACTCAAGAGCGCCAGGCATTGGCTCGAGAGCGGCCGCCAGCGCCGGGCGAGCCAGCATCGGCCTCGCAAGACGAGCTTCCCCTCTCGGCACGACCGCAGGCAGCCAACGAGGGTTCATCGACGATGGCCACGGTCATCACCGCCGCCGTCGTCGCCATGATCATCGCCGCTGTGATCTACGCGCTTCTGTGATCGGCCACACGCGCATCCAGTTGCTATCGCCCGAAACTTCCAAGATGATGGCAGCATCCAGCGATTGGAATGAATGCAGCGCGCTTGCGTGCCGTCCAAGCACATGAAGACACCGGGAGACCCTATGAGACACCTGACGATTCTGATGACGATCCTGCTCGTTACGGCGCTATCGGCCACGGCGAGCGCCAGAGATGTGATCGATCATGGTCCGTTCGATGAGGTCCTGAGTTCGTACGTGAATGCAGAGGGGCAGATCGATTACGAAGGCCTCAAAAAGAGCGAGGGCGACTTCGCGAAATTCCAGGCCTATGTCGAAGCGGTCGCGAAAGCCGACGTCAAAGGCAGTAAAAAGGCCCGACTGGCGTTCTATCTCAACGCCTACAATGCCATGGTGATTCACTCGGTGATCAACCATCTGCCGACCAAGAGCGTCATGAAGGTCGACGGTTTCTTCAAAAAGGAAAAGCATCGGGTGGCGGGCAAAAAGATGACCCTCGATCACCTCGAGCACAAGGTCATCCGACCGACCTTCAAAGACGCGCGCGTGCATTTCGCGCTCGTCTGTGCGGCCAAGAGTTGCCCGCCGCTCAAGAAGAAAGCATTCACCGAGAAGAACGTCGAACGCATGCTCGAGAAGAACACGAAAGCGTTCATCCCCCGGGCGACGAAGGTCGACAAAGAGTCCAGGCGAGTCACGACTTCGCAGCTTTTCAACTGGTTCAAAAAAGACTTCGTTGCCGACGAGGGTTCGGTGAAGGCCTACCTGGCCAGATATATACCTGAGCACGCTGAATTCCTCGCGAAGGGCGAATACGAGGTGAAATTCAGCCGCTACGACTGGGCTCTGAATTCGCAATAAACGAAAAAGCAGCGGGCTTTCGCCCACTGCTCACCGGTGCCACATGCTCGCGATCAGGTCCGTTTCAGGTACCCCTGCTCTCAGGACTTAGTCCTCTGCAGCTCCCGGCCGGTCTGGCATTTTTTCGGGGACCCCTGGCAATTCTTCACTGGCTTCTTCGGGATCGGGGCTCAAGGCGGTTTCGTCACCGTCCTCGTTTTGCATCACCTTTTCTTCATCGCCATCCATCTCTTCTTTGACGTCTTTCCGCTCACAACCGGCAAGCGCGGTCGAGCATGCAAAGACGATTGCCACGAATAATGCGCTGATTTTCCTCATGGAAACCTCCGCGTTGAGTTCACACATGGGGATGGACGCGTGAGCGAAAATTTCAAGGGTTCCAAGGTCGAGCACCAACCATCAGGCGAGCACAGCAGGAACATCAGGGCGGGGGTCAGTACGGACCGGCTACCTTCTACCTCGCCGAGAATATCGCCGGTCCTACGCGCCATCGTCTGCGCTGCGAGACACCGGGCCAGAAAGAAGCTGCTACTCCAGAGGGGTAAAGCTCTGAAAAGGTCAGAAGCCGTCCGATGCCTGACCGATGCCAAATGCCTGAGCTGAGTGATCGCGCTCAGCTCAGGCGGTCGATGATGAGATCGGGCGCGTCGACGGGGCCGTCTCCAATACGGATCGATTCGGTGAGCAACGCGCGGCACGACTCGACGTCCGAGCTCGGATTCGCATGAATTTCGAGGATGGGCTCGCCGGCATCGACCCGGTCACCGCGCTTCTTTTTGAACACGAGACCGACGGCGGGATCGACGTCGTCTTCTTTCGTTTTGCGGCCCGCGCCGAGCTCCATCGCGGCGATACCTACTTTCATGGCGTCCATCGATTCGATGACGCCGCCCTGCGGTGCTTCGAAGACCTCGACCGTTTCGGCCGAAGGCATGCGCTCGTAATCGTCACAGACGTCGGGATCTCCGCCCTGACGCTCGATGATCTGCCGGAAAACCTCGAGGGCCTGGCCCGATTCGAGATAGCCGCGTAACAGGTCGCGATCGGCCGGTTTGCCGGCAACATCGAGCATCTCGGCGACGAGTTCGATCGTGACGGTCGTCAGGTCTTCGGGACCTTTTCCTTTGAGGGTTTCGAGCGACTCGATCACCTCTAGGCTATTGCCAACAGCGAGGCCGAGCGGCTGGTCCATATCGGTGATGAGCGCGCGTACGGGGCGGTCCATCGAAGCCCCGATGCCAATCATCGTTCGAGCCAGCTCGCGTGCGTTCTCGAGGTCTTTCATGAATGCGCCGCTCCCGACTTTCACGTCGAGCACCAGCGAGTCGATTCCCTCGGCGAGTTTCTTGCTCATGATCGAGCTGGCGATGAGCGGAATGCACTCGACCGTGCCCGTGACGTCTCGCAGCGCGTAGATCTTTTTGTCGGCAGGAGCAATCTCACCGGTCTGTCCAATGAGTCCACAGCCGACCTCGTCGACCATCTTGCGAAACTCGTCGACGGTCAGATTGACATTGAACCCCGGGATGCTCTCGAGCTTGTCGAGGGTTCCACCGGTGTGGCCGAGCCCTCGTCCCGAGATCATGGGGACTTTGAGGCCGGCGGCCACCGCGAGTGGAGCCAGGATCAACGAGACCTTATCGCCAACACCGCCAGTCGAGTGTTTGTCGACCTTTGCGCCATCGATATCCGAAAGATCGAGAACTTCGCCCGAGCGCAGCATGGCGTCGGACCAGACAGCGAGCTCATCGGATGTCATCGAATTGAAAAAGATGGCCATCAACATCGAGGCCATCTGGTAATCGGGGATCTCTCCCTCGGTGTAGGCATCGATGAGATATTCGAGTTCGTCGGCATCGAGGGTGACACCATCTCGTTTTTTGATGATGAGATCGACTACACGCATAGCATAACGGGGGTAAGGGGATCGCGACCCGTGAGGTCTCTATTCTTCGAAGGCATCGAGTAATTTCTGAGACATCTCTTCGCCCGGCATGGGCGAGAAGACCAAGAGCGCCCCCATGAAACGTTCGGCGACGTCGGGTGCTTCGGTATTATCCTGGGTTGCTTCGAGGTATTCGTTATTCTCAGACCAGTAGATGGTGAGTCCGATGCGTTTATTGCGTCGGCTGAAGACGATGTCGGTCGCCGTGAAGAGGTCGTTTTCGCGCGTCTCTTTCCACTGATACTCCCAGCCGGCCGCAGTGGAGCGCGTCATGACCTCGTCTTTGACGTCCTCTTTCGAGGCGCCGATCACCATCGCCTGCGGCTCGTTGCCGGGTACTTCGGGCATTTCGACAGCGGTCTCTTCTTCGGGCCCATCGAGTGCGTTGGTGATGGTGATCCCGAGCACGACGGCAAGCGAGATGAAAACAAAGGCGCCGCCTGCGATCGCAAGCCATGCCTCTTGTTGAAGCCCTCCCGGGCCGCGTTCTGGTTCCGGCTCTTGTTCCATCATCGAAACACCCTGGCAGACGTTACCAAGAGGCTAGCATGACTCTGAAGGTGACGTAAGCTTTTCGGGTGACCGACTCTCCCGAGTGACGTGTTCTGAGAAACGAAGGCGAGCAGCGAGAACACGCAACGAGGGCGGCCAGAGCTCCCCATGCGCTAGCCTTCGTCTTTATTGACCTATGAGGGCACCGCCGCAGATGCGTAAGAGCTCGCCGTTTACCCCAGATGCCTGCGGCGTCGAGAGAAAGGTGAGCGTTTCGGCCACGTCTTCGGGTTCTCCGCCCTGGCTGAGTGCACTCAAGCGTCGGCCGGCCTCGCGAATCGCGAAGGGAATCTCGTCGGTCATGCGTGTCTCGATGAATCCCGGAGCGACCGCATTGAACGTGATATTCTGATCGACGAATTTCTTCGCCAGCGCCCGTGCGAGGCCGTAGACGCCGTATTTCGTCGCG
The DNA here is from genome assembly GCA_964346045.1 of uncultured Bradymonadales bacterium. Classification (GTDB taxonomy): domain Bacteria; phylum Myxococcota_A; class Bradymonadia; order Bradymonadales; family Bradymonadaceae; genus CAYFTY01. Next base: position 7,306 of record CAYFTY010000077.1, read on the forward strand.
GCGTAGGCCGTCTGACCGGCGTTTCCTCCGATGCCGGCGACCGAGGCCAGGAAGAGCACGCGGCCGTGGTCGTTCAAGACGCCGTCTTCGACGAGACGCTCGTGCAGATCGTGGGCGCCTTCGAGGTTGACGCCGATCACCGAATCCCAGCGGCTGGCGTCCATGTTCACAAGAAGCTTGTCTCGCGTGATACCGGCGTTGTGGACCACGATGTCGACGCCACCGAGCTCGGCGAGCGCTTCGGAGAGTTCTTCGCGCTCTCTTTCGTCGGTGATATCTCCCATCACCGCATGGCCATTGATCTCGCGTGCGACATCCTGAGCGAGCTCTCGGGCATCTTCGATATCGACGATGACGACAGTGGCTCCTTCGCGAGCGAGCGCTCTTGCCGTCGCCTTTCCAATACCGCGCGCAGCTCCGGTGACCAGTGCGACCTTGCCATAGAGCGGCCGCGTCCATTCGCCCTCGGGATCATCGACATCGGCCGTGATGGTCAGTGGTTGCCCCGTAATGTAGCAGGATCGTTTCGAGAGGAAGAATCGCAAGGGTCCATCGATGCGTTCTGAAGCGTCATCATGGACGCGCAAAAGGTTTGCGGTCGTACCGAAACGTCCGAGTTCTTTGGCGATGCTGCGCACGAACGCTTCGGTCGCATGCCACGCGATCGATTCGCCGGGATCGTCGATTTCTCGGTAGTCACTGACCACGACGATGCGCCCGTTGGGCCGCACTTTCTTGAGAGTCGGATGAAATGCGTCGTATAGACCGCGCAGGTCTGCGGCCGAAGACGCTCCGCTCACGTCGAGTACGAGCGCATCGAACTTCGTGTTTAAGGGATAGGTCGTCTGCGCAAATCCACCGACGACTTTGCTGCCCGCCGCCTCGATCGTGGCCGTGATTTCTTCGCCGAATTTGCCGTCTTTACTGCTGGCGACGCCGATCTCCATGCCCTCGAGCTCAGTATCCGACCAGGGGCGTTCGGCGCGCTCGAGAACCGGCGGCAGGTTGGGGCCTCCGATCGTTTTCAGGGCTTTTTTGACGACTTCATTCTTCGAAAGAGCGACCAGATAATCCACTTCATCCTCCACGATACCGATGATGCGGGAACACTAAGGGCGGGATGTCGGATGGCAAGCTCCATTGACCAATGCATCTGGTGTCGGCACCATCGGGCGCACCTCAAATAGTGTGGAAGGCATGAAAATTCGGAACTTCATCCGTAACGAGTTCGTCGATGGAAAGGACTGGTTCGAAGACGTGAATCCCGCGACGGGCGTGGTGATTGGCGAAGTCGCCGAAGCCGGCGTGGACGAGGTCGATCGCGCAGTGCAGGCGGCGAAAGAGGCGTTGGCTGGCCCCTGGGGAAAGATGTCGATCGAAAAGCGAGGCGGGCTTCTGGCAAAGGTCGCCGACGGCATCATGGAGCGCTTCGACGAGTTCCTCGAGGCCGAGATCAACGATACGGGTAAGCCGGTGAGCTGGGCCTCACGCATCGATATCCCGCGCGGTGCAGCGAACTTTCGTATCTTTGCCAACCAGGCCCAGAGCTTTGGAAGCGATGCCTACATGCAGGACACGATCGACGGACGCGGCGCCGTCAATTACGTGCAGCGCAGTCCGCTGGGCGTCGTCGGCGTGATCTGCCCGTGGAATCTGCCCCTCTTGCTGATGACCTGGAAAGTCGCGCCGGCGCTCGCCGCCGGAAATACGGTGGTCGTGAAACCATCTGAGGAGACGCCGGCGACAGCGACGCTCCTCGGCGAAGTGATGCGCGATGTCGGCGTCCCCGAGGGCGTCTACAACGTCGTGCACGGGTTCGGGCCGGGCTCGGCAGGCGCAGCGATCGTCGACCATCCTGATATCAGCGCGATCACATTTACCGGTGAGTCGGCAACGGGATCGAGAATCATGCGTTCGGCGGCGAGCCGGGTGAAAAAACTCTCGTTCGAGCTCGGCGGCAAGAACCCCGCATTGATCTTCGACGATGCTGATTTCGACAAGGCCGTCGCCGGCACGCTGCGCTCGGTCTTCTCGAATTGTGGCCAGGTCTGCCTCTGTAGCGAGCGCGTCTACGTGCACCGCTCGATCTTCGACGATTTCGTCGATGCGTTGGCCGAGGGTGCACGCCAGATGCGTCGGGGCGACCCCTTCGACGAATCGACGACGATGGGGCCACTCATCAGTGAAGAGCATCGCGAAAAGGTGCTCAGCTACTATCGGCTCGCCGTCGATGAAGGCGCCACCATCGTCACGGGCGGAGGTGTTCCGGCCGACCTGACGGATACCTACGCCAGCGGTTCATGGGTCGAGCCGACCATCCTCACCGGTCTTTCCGAAGACGCGCGATGCGTCAGAGAAGAGATCTTTGGCCCGGTCTGCCACGTGCAACCTTTCGACGACGAGGACCACGCCATCGCGATGGCCAACGACTCAGACTACGGCCTCGCCGGCGCGGTCTGGACCGAAAACGTGAGCCGCGCCCATCGGGTCGCGCAGGCAGTCGACACTGGCATTGTCTGGGTCAACGACTGGTTTCTGCGCGACCTGCGTACGCCATTCGGTGGCGTAAAACTCAGCGGCATCGGCCGTGAAGGCGGCATGTACTCACTGAATTTCTACACGCAGCTCAAAAATATCTGCATCAAACTCTGAGGCTCGTGATGGCCAATCGAAGCTATATCTACGCGCATGCACCCGGTGAAGAACCCGACTACCGCGACCTAGGCGAGTGGAAATCGGCTGTACCACTGGCGCATAAAATTCTGGTCGGCTGCGATACGGACACGACCCAGTCGATCCTGTGGAC